>NZ_JALPRS010000004.1 GCF_023630255.1 Pontibacter deserti
GCGCCGATGGTACTGGGGTCACACCCGGGAGAGTAGGTGGCCGCCAACCCTATCTTGCAACACCCCGCTTTAGCAATAGAGCGGGGTGTTTGCGTTTAAAGCCCCTCTCCACGCCCGCTCCCGGGCTACCGGCTTTAGTCTAAAGTGGTAGCGAGTGGCTGGCGCGGCACCGCTCAAAGCAGGGGCAACATTGTAGGTGGTAAGAAGCTGTCGTGATGATCAGCTAGAAAGATTTTAAGACGAAGGAAGCTAGACAGAAGGGAGCGCTTGGCTGGGGAGTGGGAGGTTTAAAAGAAGTTCCAATACTGATAGCAGATAAATTTATAAAGTTTAAATTCCAAACTTTATCAAATTAGTTTTACCTAGCCAACAAATGCTTTTCTGTAATATTTGTAATTATATAATTTGAAGTTGTAAAAAAATAACTATATACTATTTTTTTATATCTTAATATTGCTTTTATTTGCTATAGTTATTCTTTTTTAATAAAATTGAATTATCTCTCACTACATTTATTAATGAATGGTAAAAGATTTACTAATCAACCCTTCCTATTTTGAACTAATTACTTTTATAGTTCTGCGCGTTTCCTGTACGCAAAATCTCTTCCTCCCTCAGCCTGGTTTATAAACAAGAGAGAAAATTAAGACAATATTATTAACAGTACCTTAAAGAATTTTTTATTATTAATATAATAGTTCATTAATATTTAGTTTCATTTTTATGGCTTAAAATCTTGCAGGAATAATTATTACACACTTTAAACAAATTAAACAGACAGACAATGAAAAAACTTCTAATGCTGACGTTCCTTCTGGTGTCCGCCTTGCTGCAACAGGCAATGGCCCAGAGTCGAACAATCACCGGTAAGGTGACAGATGCTTCCACAAATCAGCCGTTACCAGGTGTAACAGTACTGGTAAAAGGAACTACTGTAGGTACTGCTTCTACTGTAGATGGTTCTTATACCATTAATGTGCCTGAAGGTGGTAATACACTAGTTTTCCGTTACATTGGATATGTAACTACAGAGCGCGCTATCAGTGGCAACACAGTTAACGTAGCACTTCCTGTTGATGCGAAACAGTTAGGGGAGGTTGTAGTAACAGCTCTTGGTATCGAAAGACAGAAAAAAGAGATTGGTTATGCTACTACTACTGTAACAAACGAAGTGGTTACCAGAGCGAATCCTGTAAACATTGCTAATGGTTTACAAGGAAAAGTTGCTGGCTTGAACATTTCTACAGTTAACAATGGTGTATTCGAAAACGTGAAGATTAATCTTCGTGGTATCCGTTCGTTAACAGGTAATAACAACCCACTCCTGGTAATTGATGGAATTCCTGCAGACCTAAATTACTTGTCTTCTCTAAACCCTAATGATATTGAAAGCACAAACATCCTTAAAGGTGCTTCTGCTGCAGCTATCTACGGTCCGGATGCTAGAAACGGTGTGATTATCGTTACTACTAAAAAAGGTTCTGGTGATGATAAGCCAGTAATTACACTTAGCCATTCAACTCAATTACAGCAAATTTCTTTCTTCCCTAAGTTCCAAACTAAGTTTGGTAGCGGTGGTTATGGGGAATATGTTCCATATGAGAACTGGTCATGGGGGCCTGCATTTGATGGTTCTGAAGTAGAAATTGGCCAACCACTTGAAGATGGTTCAGTTCAGAAAGTGAAGTATAGCCCAACAAATGAGCGTGAAGATTTCTTCAATACTGGTGTTGTTACTCAGAATGATATATCTTTTGCTTCAAAGAATTTCTATATCAGCTTACAGGATGCTAACATTAAAGGTATTGTTCCTCACGATGAGAACCGCAGAACAGGTATCCGTTTAAATACCTCTAATGAGTATGGTAAATTTAAAGTAGGTTTCAATACCAACTATATCCAGCAGAATTATAACATCTTTGATGACAATTCTATGGCTGATTACCATGCAGCTCAGAACGTAGGTCTGAACCAAGGTTTGATGAACCTAATCTTCAACACTCCTGCTCAAATTCCGATCACTTCTTACAAAGACTTCAAGAATAACAAGTGGGCTCAGTACAACAACTATTTCAACGACTACGGTCTGAACCCATACTTCGCTATTGATAACTGGAGACTTGACGGTAAGAGAGAAGATTTATTAACTAACGCTGACTTCAACTTTAAAGCGACTGATTGGTTAAACATATCTTACAGAGCTGGTTTAACTTCTCGTACAATCACTGAAAGAGAATCATCTAAAGGTGAGATACCAACTGTGTTTGGTGTAGAGAAGAGAGGTTTCAGCCCGATACCAGGTACTGTACAAGAGAGATCTTATAAGAGCACTCGTTTATCATCTGAGTTATTTGCTAACTTAAGCAAAGAGATCAATGAGAACTTTAAAGTTACCGGTGTTGTGGGTACCTACGTACGTCAGACTGATGCCCGTGATACAAGAGTTGGTGCTACAAGCCTTGTTGTTCCTGAGTTATTTAACATCGATAACTTAGTAGGTCAGCTTGATGGTTCTTCTCCATTCGCTCGTACAAGACTATTCTCTATCTATGGTAGCGCAGGCTTAAGCTACAAAGGGTGGGCGAACGTTGAGGTTACTGGCCGTAATGACAGAACTTCAGTGCTTGCTATGGATAACAACTCGTTCTTCTACCCTGGTGTGAGTGGTTCATTAGTATTATCTGATGCAATTGGTGCTCTTCAGAACAATAACATAGTTTCTTACGTGAAATTAAGAGGTTCTTGGAGCAAAACAGGTAACGCAGATATATCTCCTTACTTATTAGCTGCTACTTTCTCTCAGGCAAGTGGTTTCCCTTATGGTACATTGCCAGGCTTTACTGCTAACAATACCAAATATGACGCTGCATTAGAGCCAGAGTTTATCGAATCAAAAGAAGTTGGTATTGAAACTGGTTTCCTTGATGGAAGAATCAACATTGATGCAACTTACTACCACCAGAACAACGACAACCAGATCATTCCGATCAACGTGTCTTCAGCAACTGGTTATACAAGCGCGTTCGTAAACGCTGCATCATTTATCAACAGAGGTGCTGAATTAGACTTGAGAATTACACCACTTGTAGAACTTGGCGATGTTAACATCGAATTCAGAGGTAACGTTTCTTACAACGATAACGAAGTAACCAGCGTTTACCAGGGTCTTGATGAAATTGCTCAGGGTGGTTACACAACTGCTGCTAACTATATCGTAAATGGTCAGCCAGCATTTGTTATCAAAGCTTCTGATTATGCAAGAGACCCACAAGGTCGTGTAATTGTTGACCGCTTTACCGGTTACCCTGTTGCAGACCCATCAGTGAAGCAATTTGGTCGTACTTTACCAAAATGGATCCTTGGTCTTAACCCATCGGTTAGCTGGAAAGGCTTAAACCTGTCAGTACTTGGTGAGTACAAAGGTGGTCACATTGCTTACCACAACATTGGTAGTGCGATGGCATGGACTGGTGTATCTGCTCAGTCAGGTCGTAACAATCGTGACAGATTTGTATACCCTAACTCTGTTTACGAAGATCCTGCGAACGAAGGCCAGTACATCGAAAACACTGACATCGCTATCAGCAATACTAACGACTTCTACACTGGTGTATTCAGATCAACAAACTCTAACTTTATCACTAGTGCAGCACACTGGAGATTACGTGAAGTGGCATTAAGCTATGAGCTGCCTACTTCATTAGTTTCTCGCCAGAATGTAGTAAAAGGTATTACTGTGTCATTAACAGGTAGAAACCTGGCACTTTGGTTGCCTGAAACAAATGAATTCCAGGATCCTGATTTTAGCTTCACAACTGAAGGTAACACAGCAGGTATCACTAACTCAAACATTAACCCTCCAACCCGCACGTTTGGTGGTAATGTAACACTGAGATTCTAAGGAATAAGAAGATTTAAATTCTAAAGGTATTAAAATGAAAAAGCTTATATATCCAATCCTCAGCCTGGTGATGCTTTTCGGAGCAACATCCTGCGGTGATGATTTCTTTGATATTAACACAAACCCTAACTCTCCGACAGAAGAGTCTATAACGCCTCAGTTGATCATGCCAAGAGCTTTGCATGCAACTGCAGCAAGAATGGCTACTTCTTATGATTTCTCTGCACACTGGATGGGTTACTGGGCACGCTCAGGTACTTATGGACCAAGCACAGAACAGGAGTCTTATAACATTACAAATACTTACCAGCAGGATGAGTGGAATGGCTGGTATGATATCCTGACTGATGTTAACCTGATGGAGAAAAAGGCAACAGTTGCTAACCAGAATTATTACCTGGGTGCGGCTAAAGTTATGAAGTCTATAGGCTTTATGTACTTAGTTGACCAGTATAACAATGTGCCATATTCAAAGGCTTTTGATCTTTCTGGCAATATTCTTCCAGCTTATGACCAAGGCGCAGATATCTATGACAGCCTTTTAATTGAGCTTGATGAAGCTGCTGCTCTTTTTGCTCAGCCAACTGAAGATGCTGCTAACCCTGGTTTTGCTGAAGCAGACATCATGTTTGGTGGTGATGCAACTATGTGGCGTAAACTGGTTAACACACAGCGTCTGAAGTTACTGGTTCGCCAGTCTGAAGTTCCAGGATTTAATCCTTCAGCTGAAATTGCTAAAATCGAAGCTGATGGTTCAGGCTTCCTGATGAGTGGTGAAACAGCTGCAGTTAACCCTGGCTATGCTGCTGTTGATGGCCAGCAGAATCCTTTCTACAATACGTATAAAGAATCTGCTCTTGGTGCAACTGACCAATACAACAGAGCGAACAACTATGTTCTTAACAAAATGAAGAACAGTGGTGATGTTCGTTACCAGTACTACTTCTCTGAAGCAGCTGTTCCACTTAATAATAACTTATACTATGGTTATAATTTTGGTGAAGTACTTCCAAACAACGACCCTTACAAGCACGCTAACTCATCTGATGTAGCTGGTCCAGGTCTTGCTAAGAGTGCTTCTCAGGACCAGTGGTTATTTACTTCTGTTGAAAGCTTGTTCTTACAGGCTGAAGCAACACAAAGAGGTTGGTTAGCAGGTGATGCTAAAGCAGCTTACGAAGCGGCTGTAACAGAATCTTTCAAATGGTTAAAGGTTGCTAATGCGGAAGCAGCAGCTCAGGATTATCTAGCTAATGGTGGTACGATTTCTAGCTGGGATGATGCTACAGATAAGATCAGACTTATCGTGATGCAGAAGTACCTTGCGTTAGTAGGTATCAATAACTTTGAAGCATGGGTTGACTACAGAAGAGTAGGTGTACCTGCTGATCTTCCTTTATCATTAGCTCCAAGCCGTGGTGGTAACGGTATTCCTAAGCGTTTACTATACCCTCAGTCTGAGTATAGCTACAATGCAGCAAACGTTGCTAAAGAAGGAACTATCAGTGCACAAACATCAACTGTGTTCTGGGATAATTAATAAGTAAAAAATTAAGGATACGAAAATGAAACTAACTAAAATACTACCATTAGCTCTTCTGACAGTAGGACTTACGTCTTGCTTAGATGACGAACCTATTACAGGTAGAACCGAGGATGCGCAGAACATTATTGAGTTCCTTGAGACTCCGACTGCGCCTGCAACAGAAGGTTATATCCTGCCAGTGTACAACAGAATATTTGATGTAGTTCCTTCTACTACATTTGAAGTGACTGTTAACTACGCAGGTACAAGTGTTGCACCTGAGGATATCGAAGTAGGTATTGTTGTAGATGAGGCTGCTCTTGATGCATATAATGAAAAGATTATTGCTGATGAAAGAGCTCATCTTATCGAAATTGGTGAAGACCCGGAAGATGCTGAGGCACATGTTGCTGGCGAATTATTTGACCTAATTCCTGCTGAGCTTTATGAAGTACCTTCTTCCGTAACAATTAAGAAAGGTGAAAGACAAGCAACTTTTGAAGTTACAGTAAGACCTGAACTATTTGACTTTGCTTATAAATATGGTTTACCTCTGACATTAACTGCTGATGAGAAGTACAATGTAAGCGGTAACTTTGGTTCTGGTATCTTCCAGCTTGGTGCTAAAAACAAGTATCATGCTAACTATTCAGTTACTGCTACTTCTCCGATGGTTGATAAGGTAAATGCTGCTTTAGTAGGATACTACCCACTGGATTCTGACCTAATCACAACTGGTGCCAGATCTGTTGTAATGTACTCCTGGACTTACCTGGGTGGTTATGAAGGTCACCCTATTAAGAATGGTACTGCAGGCTCTTATTATGGTAGTTTTGCACCTGTATTCCACATGGATGAAGCTGGTAATGTAATAGACGTTACAAACTATTATGGTCAGCCGGCTGGTAACGGTAGAGCTGCAAAACTTAATCCTGAAGGAGTAAATAAATGGACATTTGATGCTGAAGGTAATCCAGAATCATTGGAAGTGAGCTACATTATGGTTCAAGCTGGTGCAGATCGTACCTTCTTCCATGAGAAGTGGACATTTGAAGGAGAAGCTAAGAAATAGTATTAGCAAAACCTTATAGTATAAAAGCCCTTGCCAATCAGGCAAGGGCTTTTTTTTTTAAGACATCTGAACTGAAGATGTTGGGAGAGGTCTGTAAGGTATTATGCTAAAAGTATAAATTTACCTGTAGATCAAAAAAACAGTCGGTTGCTTATGTATATCAGGTAGGTTGCCATGCCATTGTTTTATAGTTTTGGTATGGATGAACTCATGCTCTGGCGATGTGATATTGGCAGCTATGCAAAGTTTAGTTTCTGGGTGAAGGGTGGTAAGCAGATCTTCAAGCAATTTGTTATTGCGATAGGGTGTTTCCATAAAGATCTGGGTCTGGTTACGCTGTTGCATCTCTTTTTCCAGCTGTCTCAGGGCTTGCAGACGTGGCCCTTTATCTATGGGCAGGTAACCATGAAAAGCGAATTGTTGTCCGTTGAAACCACTTGCCATTAAGCTGAGAAGTATAGCCGAGGGACCGGCGAAAGGTATGACCTTTAAATTTTTTTGGTGAGCATATTTTACTACTTCTGCACCTGGATCTGCTATACCCGGGCAACCTGCTTCTGAGATTATACCTGCATCTACTCCTTTTTCCAGTAGCGGTTTAAGAGAAGCCTGTACCTGAGCGGGAGTAGCATCCTTATCAACCTGCACAAATGTGAGCTGCTCAATTACCATTTCCGGACAAATTAATTTCACAAAACGACGTGCTGTGCGCAAATTCTCAACTATAAAGTAAGTAAGGTTATGCACCGTGTCTTTTACCTGCGGAGATATAACCTGTTCTGCTGTACCTTCTGCGAGTATAGTTGGAATAAGATATAATGTGCCGGTCTTGTTCATGTTACAAAAGTATAAAGTATAACGGAGATGGAAATAGAAAAGCTGCCACTGCTAATGTGCAACGACAGCTTTAGATTTAATTAAAATAAGTCATTGTAAACTGGTAATTACTCAGCACTCAAGAATGTAGTTACCAGATCATAAACTTTATCAGGAGCTTCGGCATGTACCCAATGACCGGCTTCCGGTATAGTTTCCACTTCCACCTGGGTAAATAAGTGTTCAATATTGGTATACACATCTTCAGGAAGGATATACCTGGACCTTCCACCTTTTATAAATAGTGCACTCTTTTTAAAAGGAATATCAGAAGTTATTGGAGCGGCTATTTTTTCATAGTTTTTCTCAATGGCACCTAAATTCATGCGCCAGCCAAAGGTATTATCTTCTTTTCGGTAGAGGTTCTTCATCAGGAACAGACGTACTTCATCTTCCTGAATAGTTGTGGCTAATTGCGCATCTACTTCGTTGCGGCTGGTTGCTGTTGCCAGATCAACTGACTGTAGTGCATCTATGATCTCGTCATGATGTGGTGGGTAAGCTTTAGGGGCAATATCAACGACTATAAGTTTAGTGATGCGGGTTGGATATTTAAGGGCATAGTTCATAGCAACTTTGCCTCCCATTGAATGTCCCATTATTGCTGGCGTTGGTATCTGCAACTCATCAACCAGTCGTAATACATCATCAGCCATAGTATCGTAATCGTGCTGCTCGTCGTGTGGTGAACGCCCATGATTACGAAGATCGACTAAAAATACATTGTAATGTTCTGCCAAGCGCTTTGCCAGTGTCTGCCAGTTATCAGAAGTGCCAAATAAGCCATGAAGTATAATCAAGGGCTGGCCATGGCCCAACTCTCTATAGTGTAGTTTCATTTATAACAGTAATCAGTTAACAGTAAATAGTTATCAGCTTATCAGCTTACGTTTATGTAAACTAGAAGTATAAAAAGCTATAAAACCTTGATCAACGTGTCTTCAGCGCCACGCTCTTTCAAAATACCCAATGGCTGAAGATCTAAGTTATACTTTGTAAACAGCTGTAGCACTTCATCCCGGCCAGCAGGATCTACAGCTACTAACAAGCCGCCGCTGGTTTGGGGGTCGCAGAGCAGATGTTTCTGATCTGGGGTAAGGTCTGCTATTTTATGGCCGTAGCTGTCGAAGTTTCGGTGTGTGCCGCCAGGTATAGCTTTTTGTGCAAGGTAATCCAGTGCTTCTTTGATTACAGGAACTTTATCAAAGTATACTTCAGCTGCCAGATTACTGCCTGCGCACATTTCAGATAAGTGGCCTAATAAACCGAAACCAGTTACGTCAGTCATAGCTTTTACCTGTGGCAGTTGGCCCAGTTCAGCACCAATCTTGTTTAGCTGCATCATTTGTTGTGGAGCTAAGTGTGCGTGCTCTGGTTTAAGGATGGCTTTTTTCTGAGCAGTGGTAAGTATGCCTACTCCAATCGGTTTTGTTAAGTATAGTTCGCAGCCTGCGGTGGCCGTGTCGTTACGTTTCAGGTTGGGGATATCAAGCATGCCGGTTACAGCCAGGCCGAAAATTGGCTCAGGGCTGTCGATGCTGTGGCCGCCGGCTAAGGGTATACCTGCTTCGTGGCAGATGCTGCGGCTTCCTTCTATTACACGCTTGGCAACTTCCGGGGCCAGTTTATCTATAGGCCATCCCAGCACAGCAATTGCCATCATCGGATTTCCGCCCATCGCATAGATATCCGAAATAGCGTTAGCCGACGCGATACGACCGAAATCATAGGCATCATCCACAATCGGCATAAAGAAATCGGTGGTACTGATAACAGCGCGGCCATTGCCAATGTCGTACACGGCAGCATCGTCGCGGGAGCTGTTGCCTACCAGTAGCTTGTCGTTGTCGGGGTACGTGATGTCAGAATGAAGTATAGCATCGAGTACTTTTGGGGCAATTTTGCAGCCGCAACCGGCACCGTGGCTGTACTGGGTAAGTTTTATATCTTGTGTGGATGTCTCTTCCATAATTAAATCAGGTTATTGGTTTTAGCAAAGCTTAGTATCTGCTGTGCGTTCTCTTCGGGATCTATACTTTGCAGTGGCAGCGTAAGTACCTGTTGCTTTGGTTTGAGTTGGTAATGGTATGCTTTGTCGTAATAGGTTAGGGCAATCTCTACCATCTTTTCCATATCGCCGGTGGCAATGGCATCCAAAGCTTCTTGGGTTGCCAAACCGCCAAGTCGTTTCTTTATCTTAAGTATAGAAGTTTCAAGTATAGCTTTGTCGGTGCGGCAATATTCGTGAGCCAGCTTCTGTACACGTAGTTGTTTTGGTACATCGATAACTATGGTTGGCCGCTGTTGCATATAAGTATAAAACTCATGCGGCATTTTAACACGGCCTATAGTTACGCTTTCGTCTTCGAGCCAGAGTGCTTGCTGCGGATCTAACTTTAACAACTCTGATCCCAGCAGATTCTCGAATTGCTCTGTAGTAGGTTGTTGCGGCATGCCTATACTTCCGAAGGCAGAGCCCTTATGGTTCGCCAGTCCTTCCAGGTCTATAGTTTGCTGACCAAATTTTTGCAGGTAAGATAGGATATCAGTTTTGCCACTGCCCGTAAAGCCACTAAGTATAAGTATAGGCCAGAGTCTTATAAACTGCTCCTGTATGAAATGTCGGTACGCTTTATAGCCGCCCTGCAGCAAATGCACTTTAAAACCAGCAAAGCTCAGGAGCCAGGCCATGGCCCCGCTTCGCATGCCGCCGCGCCAGCAATGCAACAACACTTCTTTATCGGGAGCAATTTTAGTAGCTTCTTTTACAAACTGAGACATCTTAGGACCGAACAGATCCAAGCCAAGTAATACTGCCGGGTCGTGGCCCTGCTGCTTGTAAGATGTACCAACTATAGCCCGCTCATCGTCTGAAAAAATAGGGAAGCTTTGAGCTTGCAATATATGGCCAGCTTCGTACTCTTTGGGAGCACGTGCATCCAGCACAGGCAGCTTTTCAGCTTTCTGCAGAAACTCGTCTATAGTTATGGAGTTTATCAAAGTCGGTTATTTAAGCTGGCGCAGGTATAGCTGTATCGTGTTCTCCAGGCCAAAGTATAAAGCGTCGCAGATCAGGGCGTGGCCTATACTTACTTCCAGCAAACCCGGCAGATTATCTTTCAGGTACTTCAGGTTGTCCAGGTCCAGGTCGTGACCGGCGTTTAGGCCGATGCCATATTCCTGAGCCTTTACAGCAGCTTTTACATAAGGGACTATAGCTGCTTCGCGGTTGGTATGGTAGCGGCGTGCGTAATCTTCGGTGTATAGTTCTACGCGGTCGGTACCAACTATAGCTGCACCTTCAATCATGCTTTCCATCGGGTCCACGAAAATAGAGGTGCGGATTCCCAGGCTTTTCATCTCAGAGATTATATCCGTCAGGAAATCTTTGTGCTTTATTGTATCCCAACCGGCGTTTGAGGTAATGGCATCCGGTGCATCGGGTACAAGCGTTACCTGCTCCGGCTTCACGTCTTTAACAAGCTTCAGAAAATCAGGAGTCGGGTTGCCTTCTATGTTAAATTCGGTAGTAACTATAGGTTTCAGGTCGTACACATCCTGGTAGCGGATATGGCGCTCATCGGGACGTGGGTGCACGGTTATGCCCTGTGCTCCGAAACGCTCGCAGTCTTTTGCCGCCTGCACTACATTTGGCCTGTCGCCGCCGCGGGCATTACGCAGCGTGGCTATTTTGTTTATATTTACACTCAGTTTGGTCATGTTGCTGGTTGGCCGGTTTACTGCCGGCTATAGTTAATCTAAACGAGATGACTAAATTAATGGAAATTTAAATAAGATGTTATGCCCGGTGCGTTGCCTCTAAAGCAAAAGCTCCGTAGAAGTAGCGTAACACCTTGTGCTGATACATACTATAAAATATTAAAAACTATGACCTTAAAAGAAAGAGTAGAAGGCGATATAAAGCAGGCCATGCTGGCGAAAGATAAACCACGCTTACAGGCTTTAAGAAGTATAAAATCGCTGATACTGCTGGCCGAAACTGAAAAAGGCGGCGGCGAAGGCTTAACCCCCGACACAGAACTTAAACTGCTGACGAAAGCAGCCAAACAGCGTCGCGAATCGGCGGAAGTATATACCCAACAGAACCGCGAAGACCTGGCGCAGATTGAACTGGGCGAACTGGCTGTAATAGAAGAATACCTGCCAAAACAGTTGGATGAAGGCGACCTCCGTACCAGATTACTGGAAATCATTCAGCGTGTAGGCGCAACCGGCCCTTCTGATCTGGGTCGTGTAATGGGTGTAGCGTCTAAAGAACTGGCTGGCCAGGCAGATGGTCGTGCCATCTCTTCGGCGGTAGGTGCGTTACTTAATAACACCGATTTTTAATTACTCAAAGAAGTATATAGTATAGCACTGGTTTATTTTGGTGCACAATACTGATTATAGTTATCTTAGCGCTGCTGCATTGGCTTTACACCAGTGTAGCAGCGTTTTGTTTATACTTATACTTTCGCTGCGTGAGTACCTTCGATTATTTCCTGCTGGTTCCGATCTTGTTTGGCGCATTTATGGGCTACCGTAAAGGGTTGCTGCTGGAGTTAGTGTCGTTGGTGGCGCTAGTGGTGGCTATACTTGGCGGACTAAAACTGTTGCACGTGGCGCTGCCTGTAGTTCGGGATTTTGTAGGCGATGTGGGCGGTGTGCTGCCTTACTTTACGTTCCTGCTTGTTTTCATCGGAATTATACTTGCGGTATATCTGCTCGGCTTCATCCTAAAAAAGGTATTAGACTTTACTCCCTTCGGCTTTTTCGATAATGTGCTGGGAGCTATACTTGGCGCTCTGAAATGGTGCTGCGCTATCAGTTTGTTGCTTTACGTTTCCGATATGGCTGGTATCAGCATCACCCCTGAAACCGCATCCGAATCTATAGTTTACCCGGTTGTGCTTAAAGCTACGCCTTATGCTTTGGATATTCTGGGGTATGTGCTTCCGTTTGTGAAGACGTTGATCTCTTCTTTGAAGGGGTTCTTTTAATTAATTTGATAATGTGAAGATTTGTAAATTTGAAGATGATCTAATTCTTAAAATGTAATAGATCAGAAGTATAAATCCCCATGAAAGAATATAAAGCAAATCGTAGAGCTCCTATACCTTACTTAATAGTTCTCCTGGTGCTATTACCTTTTGTAATTTATATAACCAACACTGAAGGTTTCTCTGAGCGGCCATATATACTTCTGCCTTTAATAGCACCTATGGGGTTACTATTACGGGTATTCTACGGAACCTTGTATAAAGTGGAAGATGGCAAACTAATGTATAAGTCAGGATTTCTATGGAGCGAGATCAATATCAGCAACATCCGGCAGCTTGTAATCGGCGAAACTATGTGGGTAGGTCTTAGGCCAGCGAGTAAAGGTATTATTGTAAAGTATAATCGCTACGACGAGATCTACATCGCCCCGGAAAACAACCTGGAGTTAGTAGAAGATCTTAAAACTATAAACCCAAGTATAGAAATCATCTATAAAGACTAATTCAATCCATCTCCAAATCCCCACATCTCCAAATTTCCAAATCAAACCCCATGCTTCTCCTGCTCGATAATTTTGATTCGTTTACCTATAACCTAGTGGATTACTTTGGCCAGTTGGGTGTGGAGGCGCATGTGGTGCGGAACAATGTGCCCTTGTCAGAGATAAAAAAACTGCCAATTGAAGCTATAGTTCTATCGCCGGGGCCAGGAACACCGAAAGGGGCAGGGGTGCTGATGGATGTGATACACGAATACCACGAACGTGTACCGATGCTGGGCATCTGCTTAGGGCATCAGGCGTTGGGCGAATTCTTTGGGGCAAAGCTGGAGAAGGGTGAAAAACCCATGCATGGTAAGATCTCTGAAATAACCTGTGAGCCTGATCCGATCTTTAAAAACCTGCCAGCAAAGATGCCGGTGGTGCGGTATCATTCGCTGGTGCTGCGTCATACGCCGCCAAGTATAATTCCGCTTGCACATACTGCTACTGGCGAGCTAATGGCATTTAAGCATAACACACTGCCATTATATGCGTTACAATTCCATCCGGAAGCTGCCTTAACTACTTATGGTTTAGAAATGCTTCGAAATTGGGTTAGTATTGCTAATATTGCAGTATAATTTATATCTTTTGTTTAGTTTTCCCTCATGGATTTACAAATCAGAAAAGACGGCGAATTTCAGTATATAGATGAAGGACAAGGTGAAGTGTTGTTATTGCTTCATGGTTTGTTTGGTGCCCTGAGCAACTGGAAAGGTGTTGTAGATTACTTTTCTCAGAATTACCGGGTGGTTATTCCACTCATGCCTATTTACGAAATGTCGCTGCACAAAGCAGGCGTACCAGGTTTGGTGCACTTTGTAGAAGACTTTGTAAAGTTTAAAAAGCTTGATAATCTGTCGTTGCTGGGTAACTCCCTTGGCGGACATGTAGCGTTGGTTTATACTTTAAATAACCCGGATAAAGTAAAGCGCCTGGTTCTTACCGGCAGCTCTGGCCTGTTTGAAGACTCTATGGGTGGGTCGTTTCCGAAGCGTGGCAACTACGAGTATGTAAAAGAGCGTGTAGAGTATACTTTCTACAGCCCTGAAACAGCTACCAAAGAGCTGGTGGATGAAGTTTTCAACATTACGAACAGCAATGCCAAGTGTTTGCGTATTATAGCTATCGCCAAATCGGCGCAGCGCCACAACATGGCAAAAGATATCACAAACATTAAAGTGCCAACCCTGTTAATCTGGGGATTGAACGATACTATTACGCCGCCATTGGTAGCACATGAGTTTAACAGGCTCATCCCGAATTCGGATTTATACTTTATTGATAAGTGCGGACATGCACCAATGATGGAACATCCGGAGAAGTTTAATAGTATCTTAGAGAAATTTTTAAGTAAAACTACCGTAGAACAAACTACATGATCGCAGAAGAACTCATCAACCAAATGATCCCGCCGCTTAAACTCTATGATACCGTAGAGAAGGCGTTGCGCTGGATGGATGAGTTCCGTGTTAACGATCTGCCTGTGGTAAGCAATCGCAAATACCTGGGCATGGCTACTGAATATAGTTTAGTTGATCTGGTAGACCGTAACATAACGCTAAAAGAGGTAGAACTGGAACACAAAGATGTTCATGTCATGCACTTTCAGCATTTTTACGATGTAATGGAGGCTGCCATCAAGAACAAGATACAGGTAGTGCCCGTGCTGGACGAGATGCAGGAGTATATGGGTATTATAACTATAAACGATACCCTGGCTGCTTTCGGGCAGATGTCGGCCTTGCAGGGGCAGGGCAGTATACTGGTGCTGAGCATGCCTGAGCGCGACTATTCCCTGAGCCAGATCAGCCGCCTGATAGAAGAAGAGAATACCAAAATTCTGAGTGCTTATGTGTCACCTGACGAGCTGGACCCCTACAGCATAAAGCTGACGCTTAAGTTAAATGCCACCGACCTTTCCCGTATAATTGCTACACTCGAACGGTTTGAGTACCGTGTTACTGCCCAGTTCCAGGATAGTAATTCTTTTGACGTGGGTAAAGATCGGCTGGATATGTTATTCAAGTACCTGGATATTTAAAAAGGTGCTGCGCGTTTGTCTGCTTCTGGGTCTGCTGTTATGCTGTATGGTTGCAGGTGCATCGCCTTGTACGGTTCCGGTTGCAGTTATACACGAAGTACAGTTGCAGGGCAACGAAACCACAAAAGACTTTGTGCTGCTCCGCGAACTCACCTTTCAGGTTGGAGATTCAGTTAAAGTTGAGAACCTGGAAAACCTGCTCGAAGAAAACCGCAAACGCATCTATAATCTCAGGCTCTTTCATTATGTAAACTATAGCTATACTTGTAACGAGGGGCTGGTTATAGTTACTTACCAGGTACAGGAGCGCGTATACCTGTATCCCATTCCTATCTTCGATTTTGCAGACCGTAACTTTAATGCCTGGCTCGAGAAAAAAGACCTGAACCGCATCGATTACGGATTTACCCTAACGCGTAAAAACTTCAGGGGCCGGAATGAAGATGTGCGCCTGCGCCTGCAGCATGGCTTTAACCGCCGGATAGAACTATCTTACCGCGTACCATACTTAGCTGGCAGCCGAAACTTTGGTTATGAGATTGGTGTAGCAGATTACCGCAGCCATACGATCAGCTATAACATACTTAACAACCGGCAATATTTCTTTGAGCAGGAGGAAGGCATGCCTATAAACCGAACAGGTGTTGCTGCCGCCATTATTCACCGGCAAAGTGTGCAGCGGCAATCAGCGCTCCGGCTTTCCTACAATCACGAAGAGATATCAGATACTGTCGTCTCCCTGAATCCGGACTATTTTAATACAGATAAAACTAACCGTAACTACATCAGGGTGGATCTTAGCCGTGCTGTAAACCAACGGAACACATTTGCCTATCCTTTAACAGGCAGTTACTTTGATGCAGGTATAGGCCATGCTTTTTTCCTGAATGATACAGGCACCGGGTTTACAACTGCCCGGGCCAAGTATGTAACGTATACTGCATTACCGCATAAATTTTATTATACTGTAGGTGCAGAAGCACAAGTGCGTATAGGTAGTAACTTTGCCGTTACCGATAACATTGCACTGGGCTATAGGTCGTTAGTGCGCGGCTATGAACTGTATGTGGTGGGCGGGCAGCATTACGGCCTGTTTAAGCAAGGGCTCTCTAGAGAACTGTTCAACATCAAAGGCATCCACCTGAAGTTTATCCGTAGTCCTAAGCTAAACACAGTGCCGCTAGCTTTATACTTAAATGCCTTTACAGATGCCGGCTATACTATAGATAATACTTATGAAGCCAGTAACCCGCTTACCAACCGGTTGTTATTGGGTGGCGGTATTGGGCTGCATGTGGTAACATTTTACGATATTGTGCTGCGCGGAGAGTATACTGTTAACCGTGAAGGCGACCGGGGCCTGTACCTGAACATGGGGTATCCATTTTAAAGAACTGCTTATGAAGATTGCTATACTTGGTAAACCATTCAGCGAACGTATCGCACCTTTCATACAAAAGCTATTCGATGAGCTGTTGCTGCGCAAAGCTGACATCATGCTGGTAGAGCATTTCCAGTTATACCTGCAGAATACCTTAGAAATACCTAACGATATACCCACCTTTAAGCGCGGCGATGACCTAACCGGCGTAGATGTGGTATTAAGTATTGGCGGAGACGGTACCTTACTGGACACAGTTACTTATGTAGGAGCACAGCAGATTCCTATACTTGGTATAAACACTGGCCGCTTAGGCTTTCTGGCCACCATCTCACACGACAGTATAAACGTTGCACTCGATGCACTTTACAAAGGCCATTATACTTTAGACGACCGCGCACTTATCCGGGTAGATTCCGATCAGGAGATTTTTGATGGCATTAACTTCGGATTAAATGAGTTTAGCGTACTAAAACGCGATAGTTCATCTATGATTGCGGTGCATACGTATATTGATGGTGAATACCTGAACTCTTACTGGGCAGATGGGCTGGTTGTGGCTACGCCAACCGGGTCTACAGGGTACTCACTAAGTGCCGGAGGTCCGTTAGTGCTGCCCCAAACCAACAATTTTATCATTTCACCCGTATGTCCTCACAATCTGAATGTGCGGCCCATGATAGTATCAGACAGAAGTGTGATCTCTTTTGAAGTGGAAGGCCGTAGCAGCAGTTACCTTGCCTCTCTCGATTCCAGATCTGTACCTGTTGATATGAATGTTCAGTTAGCTGTTAGGCGAGAAAACTTCGTGGCAAGGTTAGTTAAGTTGCATCATGTTAACTTCCTATCAACGCTGCGCAGTAAGCTTAACTGGGGTATAGATAACAGGAATCTCTTCCAAAAGTGATGAAGATTAAATATATAAAATATTATTTCTTTAATAATACTTAATCTTTATTTTTGTCTTTGTAACTTAAGGAGAGGTATCTGTGAGTAACAGGCACTTACATAGCATTTATTCATATGAGAAAAATTTGTACCCTTGTTCTGCTGCTTACTTTTGCCATGACCCTGGTGTCTACTGATGCAGATGCTCAGCGCTTTACCTTGAGGAAGCGGTACGCATCTGTAGGAGTGCATCTGGGAGCGATGAATTACTTTGGTGATATCGTGCCTGAGCCGGATTTTACCAGTCTTCGCTTTAAATCAACAAGACCAAACATAGGTATAACCTATACTTACCGTTATTTTCCACGTATCTCTGTCCGTGCCAGCTTAAACTGGGGGCGCATTATAGGTGATGACGTGAAAAGTGCAGCACTGAATGAAACAGAGAACGCAGGGCGTTACAGACGTAACCTGTCTTTCCGAAACGACATTAAAGAACTAAGTGCAGTAGCTATAGTTGACCTGTTCGAGAACCGTCAGACTTACCGCCGCCGTCCGGACTTTGTGCCTTATGGTTTTGTGGGGGTGGCTGTGCTGCATCATAACCCAAAAGCATATTATGAGTCTGGCTCTCACCCGGGCTTAGCCGGAGACCAGGATATACCTACTGGCTGGTATGAATTGCAGCCACTGGGTACCGAAGGGCAACATATTGACGGCGCAGGTAACCCTGAACCCTATAAACGCGTTCAGGTTGCTATACCATTTGGCTTAGGTGTACGTTACAAACTTGACAGATACTGGGACCTTAGCTTTGAAGTAGGCTGGAGAAAAACATTTACAGATTACTTAGATGATGCAAGCTCTGCTTATGTTGATAAGGCTTCGCTTTTAAGCTCTGCAAACGGCAGCCCTAACAGACAGGCATCCGCTATTTTCTCTGACCGTAGTGCTGAAGGGGAATTTACAAGCTCAATAATAGCAGATCCTAATCCAGGCGTTCCTTACAAGCGTTTAAATGGTTACGGAACGCCGGCCAATCAGCGTCGGGGCGATAAAACAGATAAAGACTGGTATATCGTATCCGGCGTAAACATAAATTATATTTTAACACCTAGAATCAGAAGTCCGAAGTTTAGATAATAGAACATAGTACTGTTCGTTGTTACCTAAACTCTGTTCAGCGAATACATGACTTTACATAGAATCCGACAAGCACTCCTTATTTGTGTAATGCTGCAAATAGGGAGTGCTTTTTTTAGCACAGAAGCTATCGCCCAGCGTTCTGTTTCTACAAGTGAGATAGGAGTAGGTATAGGTGGCGCCAACTATAAAGGAGAACTTGCGCCTAATTACCGCTTTCTTAATAATCAGCCTGCAATTACGGGCTTCTACCGCCGCGACCTAACCAATACATTTACAGCCAGAGGCGGCGTTATGCTTAGCCACCGGATAGTAGATGATAACACCATAGGAGATGCTGTGCAGGATCTGCCGTTATCAGATTACAGGCAGGCGGAGCTGCGACTGAGCTTAGCTGAAGTATCACTGGTCATGGAGTATAACTTCCTGGATTATTATGACCTTTCTCAAAAGATACGCCTATCCCCATACTTCTTTGCAGGGGTAGCAGGCCTCATCTATAACAAAAAGCTTACAACAGATAATCCTGCTCTGGAACCCAGGTTAAATAAAGTATTTGATACTGATCTTACTATCAGCGTGCCTTTTGGGGTAGGTGTAAAGTATGCGCTTAGCAAGCACTGGAACCTTGGTCTGGAGTTTGGTACCAGAATGCTATTTAACGATAACATGGATTTCCTGCAGGAAGTAGATGGTAAAGATGTGGCCAACCCCTATGATAAAGACTGGTATTACTACAACGGCATTAGCCTTTCTTATACCATTTACAGAATTAATTGCCCACCTCCTTACAAACGCCAGCCCGGCATATTGGATTAACCATTTAATTTTTAATTAAATTGCTTTGCTTTTTGTAACTTGCAAGGAAATTGTGGTTAAATGGATCTTAGGGAGAAAGTAGATATAAACAATTTACCCAAGCACATAGCCGTTATTATGGACGGTAATGGGCGTTGGGCTAAGCAACGTGGGGGCTTACGCATTTTCGGGCATAAGAACGCAATTACTGCTGTCCGGGAAACAGTTGAAGCTGCTGCTGAGCTTGGTGTTGAATACCTGACCCTATACGCATTCTCTACAGAGAACTGGTCCAGGCCAGCAAGTGAGGTTTCGGCACTGATGCAGCTTTTAGTAACAACTATACGCAAAGAAACCGCTACACTTAACAAAAATAATATCCGCTTACAAACTATAGGCGACACAGAAAGTTTGCCTAAAAGTTGCCGCCAGGAGCTACAGGAAGCCATTGAAATAACAAGTGGTAACTCCCGGATGACGTTAGTGTTAGCCCTTAGCTATAGTGGTCGTTGGGAGCTTGCGCAGGCCATGCGAAAGCTGGCAGGTAAAGTAGAGCAAGGCGAAATTTCAGCAGCAGAGATAACTGAAGGCATGATAGCTGATCATCTGGCTACAGCAGGTATGCCAGACCCTGAACTACTCATACGTACAAGTGGCGAAATGCGCATCAGTAATTTTTTACTATGGCAATTAGCTTACACGGAATTATACATAACAGAATTGCTTTGGCCGGACTTCCGGAAAGAGCATCTATACGAAGCAATATTATCTTACCAACGTCGCGAAAGACGCTTCGGTAAGACCAGTGAACAACTAATCAAGTAAAATATTAATGGCAAGATGCATCTGGGTGCTGTTTTTCCTGCTTCTGGCAGGCACAGCCTCTTCTCAAGTTCTTAACAACACTACGCAGACAAACCCTGTTGATTACACGCAGCCGCGCCAGTACCAGATTGGAGGCATTACGGTAAGCGGAGCAAACTTCTTAAATCCGGATGCCCTTATAGCTGTTACTGGCCTCAAGGTAGGTGACGAAATTACGGTGCCCGGCGAAGACATCAGCCAAGCCATACAAAAATTATGGGCGCAAGGTATTATCGGAGATATAGATGTAACGATCTCCCGTGTTGAGGGCAACCAGATATTCCTGGACTTCAATCTGAAAGAGCGCCCACGCCTTTCCCGCTTCACTTTTTCAGGTATAAATAAATCGCAGCAGGAAAACTTGAGCGAGAAAATAAGCCTGCAGCGTGGTAAAACCGTGAACGATGCTACCCTGAACAGCACCCGTACTATAATAAAGAATTACTTTGCTGAAAAAAGTTACCTGAACGCAAAAGTAAGTATGACACAGCGTCCGGATTCGCTATTGCCTAACAGTGTAGTGCTTGATATTAAAATTGATAAAGGAGATAAGGTAAAGATCGGGGATATTGATATAGTTGGTAACGAAGCTTTCTCTGACAGAAAGCTGGAAAAGCAGATGAAGAAAACAAAGGAGAAAAGCCTCTTTAATATTCTGTCATCTTCTAAGTTCCAGGAAGCTGAGTATGAAAACGACAAGCAACTACTGCTTGATTTTTATAATTCTGAAGGTTACCGTGATGCCGTTATTGTTTCTGACTCTGTTTACAGGATAAGCGACGACCGACTGGGCATACAAATAACAGTAGATGAAGGCAAACGCTACTACTACCGAAACATCACCTGGAAAGGAAATTACCTATACGATGATGCTTACCTGACGAAGGTATTAGGTATTGAGAAGGGTGATATTTATAACCGTCAGGAACTTGATAAGCGTTTGAACTACAATCCAACTGGAATTGACGTATCAGCCCTTTATCAGAATGATGGTTACCTGTTCCAAAGTATAGATCCTGTAGAGGTAAGAATAGAAGGCGACTCTATAGACTTAGAGATGCGTGTGTATGAAGGACCGCAGGCTACTATCAAGAATGTAGTTGTTACAGGTAATACAAAAACAAGCGAGCACGTAGTGCGCAGAGAGTTACGTACATTGCCTGGCGAAAAGTATAGCCGTGACGACCTGATCAGAACACGAAACGAACTGGCAGCTTTAGGTTACTTCGATCCTGAAAACATCGGGTTACAGCCTATTCCAAACCAGGCAGATGGTACCGTGGATATTCATTATTCAGTTGTAGAAAGACCAAATGACCAGATCAGTTTATCAGGTGGTTGGGGTGGCCCTATTGGTGCTGTAGGTACTGTAGGTTTAACACTTAACAACTTCTCTACCCGCAAATTCCTGACACTATCTGAGTGGAGACCAGTGCCAAGCGGCGATGGGCAGCGTTTGTCACTAAATGTTCAGGCAAACGGTAAATATTACCAGTCTTACTCACTATCGTTTACAGAGCCCTGGTTAGGAGGCCGCAATCCGAATTCATTAACAGTAGGTTTATTTAAAACTGTAAGACGCGTGCCAAGAGCGGAGCAGGATGAACGCTTGAACGTAGATGGTGCATCTGTGAGCCTGGGCCGCAGACTTAACTGGCCGGATAACTACTTCAACATTACACATACACTGTCTTACAACAGATATAAACTTGATAACTATACCCAGCTATTCGCTGATTTTACAACTGGTACATCAAACAGTATCTCGTTTATAAATACACTTTCACGCTATAGTATAGATAACCCAACCTTCCCTACACGTGGTTCTCAGCTTTCGTTAAGTATAAACCTGACACCACCTTACTCACTGTTCCAGGAAGGAAAAGGTAAGTATGAATACATTGAATTCAATAAATGGATGTTCGATGCATCGTACTTTATAAACTTGGCAGGAAAATTGGTATTGAATACAAGGGCACATTTTGGCTTCCTAGGTAAGTATAGCTCAGATGCAGACTATGGTCCGTTTGAGCGCTTTAAATTAGGTGGTTCTGGTCTTGGTGGTGGTAACATCTTTGTTGGAACAGAATATATCGGCTTGCGCGGTTATGAAGATGAAAGCGTTGTAGATACAAATGATCCTGAATTATTACAGGCAGGTGGTATCGCTTATAACAAGTTTGTAATGGAACTACGCCAGTTGATTTCGCCTAGCCCGGCGGCTACCATTTATGGTCTGGCTTTCGTAGAGGCAGGTAACAACTTCGGTTCGTATACTAACTATAATCCGTTTAAGCTGTACCGTTCGGTGGGTGTAGGTGCCAGAATATTTATGCCTGCGTTTGGCTTGCTAGGATTTGACTATGGCTGGAGACTAGATGATATACCAGGTCAGCCGGGTGCGAAGAATGGTATGTTCCACTTTATTATAGGGCAGCAGCTGCGCTAATTAAAAAGGAATCAGTATGAAAAAGTTTTTGTTCATCTTTTTAGCGGGCTTTTTTCTGGCGCATATTTCCAATGCACAGAAGATTGGGTATATTGATTCCAACTTTATACTTAGCAAAATGCCTGCTTATGGCAAAGTGCAGCAGGAGATGGACAAGTATGCTGAAACCTGGCAGAAAGAAATAGAAAGCCTGCAGCAGGAAGCAGATAAATTAAAACAGGAATACCGCGCGGAGGAAGTGCTTCTTACAGAAGAAATGAAGAAGAAGCGCCAGGCCGAGATCAACAAGAAAGAAGTTGAAGTGCGCGATTACCAACGTAAGGTTTTTGGCTACGAAGGTATGATGTTTAAGCGCCGCCAGGACCTGATGCGGCCGATACAAGACGAAGTTTTTACTGCGGTAGAGAAAGTTTCTAAAGCACGCCAGATAGCTATCATGTTCGATAAATCCGGTGACCTTGTAATGATCTATACCAACCCGATACATGATTATACAGAGTATGTGCTGGAAGAACTGGGGTTAGCCTCAGATAAAGCTAATACAAAAGGGAAACAACCAGCAGACGCACTTAAAGAAAATCCGGATGATCTGCCAGCTGTAGGCGAAGGAGAGGAAGAAGAGCAGAAGCCGGTACAGGAACCAAAAAAGCCAACAACCAAAAAGAAGCCTAACAACTAACTATTATACTTTATTATTAATTAACCAACCAATGATGAACAAGATCAAAACCTTAGTAGTAGCGTTTTTACTGATCAGCTTTGCGTCTTTCGCACAAAGCAGCGACCAGCCTTTAAAGATTGGTTATACTAACGTTGAATACATCTTACTACAGCTTCCTGAAAGCAAGCAGATAGAATCTTCTCTTAAAGACCACAGCACACAGTTGGAAAACCAGCTGAAAGGAAAGTATGCAGATTACGAAAGCAAACTACAGGCTTACGAAAAAGGTGCTGCCACTATGGATAAAACCATTCGTGAAGACAAAGAGAAAGAACTGATGAACCTGAACAACTCAATCCAGGAGTTTCAGCGTAACGCACAGCAGTCTCTGCAGCAGAAAGAAAAGTCTTTAGTTGATCCGGTTATCGCTAAAATCGACAAGGCTATCAAAGATGTGGCAAAAGAGAATGGTTATACTTATGTAATCAGCAACCAGGCTTTATTAGCTGGCCCGGAAGATGGCGATATCTCTCCGCTTGTGCTAAGAAAGCTAGGTGTAGACCCATCAAAAGCAAAGGCAGCTGAGCCTGCTGCAGCTAAACCAGCAGCAACTACACCAGCAAAAACTCCGGCTAAAACGCCAGCTAAAAACACCAAGAAGAAGAACTAATAACGTACTTCCTTATAGTTTTGAAAGCCGAAGTGTAAACCTCGGCTTTCTTTTTATTTATAGCTTATAGCAAAATACCAGTGGCAGCTTACGAAGAACAGGATATAACAACAGAAGACTCAGACGAACTATATGAACACCATCGCATAATTGTAGATAAAGGGCAGGCACTGCTCCGTATCGACAAGTTCCTGATGGACCGCCTGGCAAATGTAACTCGTAATAAATTACAGGAAGCCATACGGGCGGAGTCGGTGCAGGTAAACGACAAGCCGGTAAAGGTAAGCTACAAGGTAAAACCTTCGGATGTTATAACCATTACACTGGCAGAGCCACCGCGCGATACTGATATAGTGCCGGAGAACATTCCGTTGGATATTGTGTATGAGGACGAGGAATTACTGTTGGTAAATAAACCTGCCGGAATGGTAGTGCATCCTGCCTACAATAACTGGACGGGTACTTTAGTAAATGCGCTTACCTACCACCTGCAAAACCTGCCAACCAGCCGTAATGGCGAAGGCCGCCCCGGTCTTGTACACCGCATCGATAAAGACACATCCGGTTTGCTGGTAATTGCTAAAACTGAGTATGCTATGGCTTTTCTGGCAAAGCAGTTTTATGACCATACAATAGAACGTACCTATTATGCCTTGGTGTGGGGTGAGCCAAAATCAGATTCAGGTACTATAACCGGCAATGTAGGGCGCAGCGCAAAAGACCGTAAGGTAATGAAAGTTTACCCGGATGGTTCTTATGGTAAGCACGCTGTAACGCATTATAAGGTCCTCAGGCGCTTTAAATACGTGTCACTGGTACAATGTAACCTCGAGACAGGTAGAACGCACCAGATACGCGCGCATATGAAGTATATTGGCCACCCGCTTTTCTCGGACGCAACTTATGGTGGCGACAAAATTTTGTATGGAACACCAAACGGCACTTATAAAGCTTTTGTAGATAACGCCATGAAGCTGATGCCTCGCCAGGCACTGCATGCTAAATCACTGGGCTTTATACATCCTACAACTAAACAGGAGCTATACTTCAACTCTGATCTTCCAGACGACTTTACTTCGGTGCTGGATAAATGGGAGTTGTATGAGAATGCAGAATAAAAGTATACAGGAGGTATAACTATCTACTGTAAGTTAAAACATTCTGCGTATTTACTGATTTACAAGATTGTATATTTATATAAAAAGAGGTGATATTTCTCATCAAATAGATAGAGTTATACTTTGTATCTTTGAAACTGATAAGCATTTATACTTTAGATGAGCAAAAGAAACATGGGTAAAATTGGTGTTCTGCTGGTAAACCTCGGAACTCCGGATACACCTGAAACTCCTGATGTAAGAAAGTACCTGCGCGAGTTCCTGTTGGATAAGCGTGTAATAGATATAAACCCGGTTGGCCGTTACTTCCTGATAAATGGAATAATTGCTCCTTTCCGGGCTCCTAAATCTGCGAAAGTTTACAAAGAGCTATGGACCGAGCGCGGTTCACCTTTATTGTTCCATGGGCTTGACCTTAAAGAGAAGCTGCAGGTTGCTCTTGGCGATAATTATCATGTGGCTTTTGGTATGCGTTACCAAAGCCCAAGTATAAAAAGCGCTTTAGAAGAACTTCGCGATAAAAGTGTAGACCGTATTATTGTGCTGCCTTTGTTCCCGCAGTATGCATCGGCTTCAACCGGGTCTGTGCAGGATAAAGTGATGGAAATTGTGAAGGACTGGTGGGTTATACCAAGTATAAACTTTATTTCTTCTTTCTGCGATGACCCCGGGTTTATAAAAGCATTTGCCGAGCTAGGCAAGCAACACATGGCAAAAGATAACTATGATCATGTAATCTTTAGTTACCATGGATTGCCGGAACGACAGGTTTTAAAAGGAAGCGATAAAGGTTATTGTAAGCTAGGCTCTTGCTGTAACAGTTATAACAAGCGGAACAAATACTGCTACCGTGCGGCCTGCTTTGCCACCTCAAGGTTACTGGCAGAACAACTTGGGCTAAGCGAAGATCAGTATACAGTAACATTCCAGAGCCGCCTGCTGAAAGACCCGTGGTTGCAACCATACACTGATGAGGTTTTAAAAATGCTTCCTGCTAAAGGTATAAAGAAAGTACTGGCCTATAGTCCGGCATTTGTAGCTGACTGCCTTGAAACTACTGTAGAAGTTGGCTCAGAATTTAAGGAAATGTTCGAACATGCCGGTGGTGAAAAATGGCAACTGGTAGAAAGCCTTAATTCAGAACAGATCTGGGTTGATGCTGTTAAAGATATGATTCTACAGCATTAAGTTTTAAAAAAGAAGATATTTGAAAGAGACCCAAAATAAAAGAGCCGCTGACATTAAAATCAGCGGCTCTTTTATTTTGTAGAAATTAATCCCAGTCCCAATCCGAATCATCTCCGTCATCCTCCTCAGGATCAAGCATAATAGGAGCTTTAAGGTATATACCTAAAGCCTTCTGAGGTCCGCCCTTGGCATATCTTATTCTATAGTTCAGGCCCATGTAGTAGTTCACCCAGTAATCAGTTTGAAGACCTATAGCTGTTGCTTCGTCTTTCTTAAACTCAATATATGGTCCTGCTGAAATGCCAACTATCCCTAGACCTGTTTGTGCCTGCGTGTAAAGAATGGTATTTCCTTTCCGACGGTCAAAACCTAAGTTAGCACTAAACGGAACCTTATAGTCTTCAAACCACCACAACGATGCTTCAACACCCCAACTTACCTTCGGCTTCTTATCCCCGAAATTATAATGGAAAGCCGGACCTACCGAGAAAACATCCTGAGCATGTACTGCATGAAGAGCCAGTACAAGTAAAATTAAAAGCAACTTATACTTTAAAGCCACTTTCTTACTAGTAGAAAAGGTCATATGTTACTGATTTAGATTCTTTTGAAGTCGATCCAGTAATCGGAAGTTGCATCTGAGTATTCTCGGATTTTCTGAAGAAGTATAACAGGGTTGTCTTCAATGATGAGGTTCTCGCGTTGGTCAGGTTTTACAAAGCCCTCCGCTATCGTATGATCTATCATCTCAAAGAATTTATCATAGTAGCCATTAATGTTGTAGAAGGCAACAGGCTTTTTAATAATACCTAACTGGTTCCAGGTAATGATCTCGCAGATCTCGTCGAAGGTGCCAAAGCCGCCTGGCATCGCTATAAACGCATCAGAGCGTGCCGCCATTATTGCCTTACGCTCGTGCATTGTTTCTACCACATGTAACTCATGTAAGCCATTATGAGCTACTTCTCTGTCAACCAGGCTTTGTGGAATTACCCCAATCACTCTTCCATTGTTTTCCAGAACAGCATCGGCTATAACACCCATTAAACCGACATTACCAGCTCCATAAACAAGTGTTACATGTTGCTCTGCCATTAGTCTTCCTAATTCCGCAGATGCCTGGCTGTATACATTGTTTGTTCCTGTGTTTGCCCCACAGAATACGCCTATACTTTTCATTTATACTTTATTTCTGTTTATACTTTGGCTAAAGAAAAGCTCCGGCATTGCTACCGGAGCCTCTATTTTATACTTTATGTTTATAGCAGCTAAGCCGTTACTTTAGTATACAGTTTAGCTAAGGTCTCTGCTACAAAATCAATTTCTTCAGGAGTATTATACTTACTGAAAGAGAAGCGAACTGATCCACGAGCAGGGTCTAGATTTAAAGCACGCAATACATGCGAGCCGGCATTAGCACCACTGCTGCAGGCGCTGCCACCAGATGCAGATATTTTATTTATGTCCAGGCTGAACAGCAGCATCTCGTTTATATCAGAAGCAGGCAGGCTTACATTAAGTACAGTATACAAACTCTTATCACCAAATTCTGACATGCCATTGAAGCTTACATCCTCCAGTTGCTCACGCAGTTTATAGATCATCCTGTCTTTCAAACTCTGAATATGACGCATATGGTCATCCATGTCACGGTAAGCAATTTCCAGTGCTTTTGCCAAGCCAATAATGCCATACACGTTCTCGGTACCACCACGCATATTGCGCTCCTGCGCACCACCTTGTATTAAAGGCTGTATTTTGAAGTTTGCATCGCTGTACAGGAAACCCACACCTTTAGGACCATGAAACTTGTGAGCTGAACCAACTATAAAATTAGCGCCAAGGGTTTGCAGGTCGTGCTTGTAATGGCCCATTGTCTGCACTGTATCAGAGTGGAAGAGGGCGTTATACTTTTTGCAAATCTCACCTATAGTCTGAATATCGTTGAGGTTACCAATCTCGTTGTTGGCATGCATTACAGATACCAGTGTCTGTGGCTGATTTGCCAGCAGTTCTTCCAGGTGCTCCAGGTCCAGGTTGCCGCGCTCATCGTGGCGGAGGTAGCTCACCTGTACACCATCCTGCTTCTCCAGCATTTCCATGGTATGTAACACAGCATGGTGCTCCAGTTTAGTGCTGATAGCATGCTTTATACCCAAGGTACGACAAGTGCAAATCAGAGCTGCATTATCTGCTTCGGTTCCGCCAGAAGTAAAGAAGATCTCGGCAGGTGACGTATTTAGTAATCCCGCTACTGTTTTACGTGCCTTCTCAATAGCTGCCCTTACCTCGCGCCCATGCGAATGAATAGAGGACGGATTTCCGTAGTGTTCCAGCATAAAAGGAGCCATTGCATCAAAAACTTCCTTGTCTAAAGGAGTTGTGGCAGCATTGTCTAAATATACACGCATGTCGGTAAGGGTTTGAATTACTATATATTACGAACTACTAAAGTATTAAAAAAAGTTGCGCCAAGGATAAAGAATATGAAGCTTTATCCTTGGCGCTTTATGTTGCCTGTTAATATTTATACTTACAACAACACATTATGCTTTTACAGAAATAATTTCTTTGATATCTGCGATGATCTTATTAGCCAGGTGCTCAGCTGTAGCATTGCTATCCGACTCTGCATAAATACGGATAATAGGCTCCGTGTTTGACTTGCGCAGGTGCACCCACTCTTTATCAAACTCAATCTTAACACCATCTATCGTATTGATTGGCTGCTTGGCATAACGCTCCTGCATCTGCGTCAGAACTGCATCTACATTAACATCCGGCGTAAGCTCTATCTTGTTTTTAGAAATGTAGTAGTTAGGATAACTGGCACGTAGGCGAGTCATGCTCATCCCTGATTTTGCCAGGTGCGTCAGGAACAAAGCTATACCTACTAAAGCATCGCGGCCATAATGTAGCTCAGGGTAGATGATACCACCGTTACCTTCGCCACCGATTACTGCGTTCTGCTCCTTCATCATGTTTACCACGTTCACTTCGCCAACAGCGGCAGCAAAATAACTGCCACCTGCTTTCTCTGTTACATCACGTAGTGCTCTTGTTGATGATAGATTAGAAACCGTGTTACCTACTTTATTCTTCAGGATATAGTCAGCAACGGCTACCAAGGTATATTCCTCCCCAAACATGCTGCCGTCCTCGTTTATCAGCGCCAGGCGGTCCACATCCGGGTCTACAACTATACCTAAGTCAAACTTACCTTTTTCTATCACTTTAGAAATCTCGCGCAGGTTCTCTGGCAGTGGTTCCGGGTTATGCGGAAAATGACCATCCGGCTCACAGAAAAGCTTTTCTACTTTCTTTACGCCCAGCGCTTCCAGCAGCATTGGTACAGCAATACCACCTGTCGAGTTTACACAGTCAATGGCTACACTAAATTTCTTTGCTTTAATAGCTTCTACATCTACTAAAGGCAGCTCAAGTATAGCTTTTATGTGGTTTTTTATCGCATCCTCCTGCTTTGTATAAGTGCCAAGTTCTGTTACCTGTGCAAACTCAAAAGCTTCTTTTTCGGCTAGTTCCAGTACCAGCTTTCCTTCTGCGTCCGAAATAAATTCACCTTTATAGTTCAGGAGCTTCAGGGCGTTCCACTGCTTAGGATTATGGCTGGCTGTAAGTATAATGCCGCCACCTGCTTTAAGTTCGGGTACCACCATCTCTACAGTCGGAGTTGTAGAAAGGCCAACATCCACAACGTTTATGCCCAGCCCCTGCAGGGTAGCACAAACCAGCTTGTTGATCATATCGCCAGAGATACGTGCATCACGCCCAACTACTATTGTGTTATTATTATTAGTAGTCTGGAGTACCCAGGTACCGTAGGCTGCAGCAAATTTAACCACATCTACAGGGGTAAGTGCATCACCTGCCTGCCCGCCTATCGTTCCTCTAATTCCTGAAATTGATTTTATTAAAGCCACTTGAATTAATGTTTGTAGGTTGCAAAAGTAGCAATATTTAACTTTATACTTAACACCTTTACTTAATATATAGCTATAACTGTTTCCAACAAACAGCAACAGCCGTATTTTAGTATATTTGCTTTATGGATAAAACTTTTTTTGACGATACTGCGCGTGGTAAGCAACTACAGGCCTTTAACAGATTATTGGATGTAATGGACGACCTGCGCGAAAAGTGCCCTTGGGACCGTAAACAAACACTGGAGAGTCTACGCCATTTAACTATAGAAGAAACTTACGAATTATCGGATGCCATACTTAAGCAGGATATGCCTGAGATCAAAAAAGAGATCGGGGACCTGATGTTGCACATGGTGTTTTACGCAAAAATAGCCTCTGAGCAAAAAGCTTTTGATATTGCCGATGTACTAAACGCTCTTTGCGAAAAACTTATATTCCGCCATCCGCACATTTACGGTGATGTAACAGCAGATACAGAAGAACAGGTAAAGAAAAACTGGGAGCAGCTTAAACTGAAAGAAGGTAATAAGTCTGTTTTAGGTGGTGTGCCATCATCGTTGCCGGCTTTGGTTAAGGCTATGCGCATCCAGGAAAAGGCTCGTGGCGCAGGGTTTGATTGGGACGATAAATCCCAGGTATGGGAAAAGGTGCAGGAAGAGCTAAATGAGTTTGAAGAAGAGTTTAACGTGGCCGACATTACCACTTTAAATAAAGAGCGTGCCACAGCTGAGTTCGGAGATCTGCTTTTTTCTTTAATAAATTTTGCCCGTTTTGTTGATATTAACCCGGAAGAGGCGCTAGAGCGAACTAACCTTAAATTTATAGACAGGTTTCAGTATCTGGAGACTGAGGCAGCCAAGGATGGGAAGAAATTACAGGACATGAGTTTGGAAGAAATGGATTTTTACTGGAATAGAGCAAAAAAGAAGTAGCTATGCATACATTCTTTAAATACGTTGCTTATATTTAAAGCGCTTTTTCCTAAAACTAAAGTATAGAACAGGCAATATTTTGTGCTAAATTATAACGTATAACAGCTGTTGCTAAAGCTTTATGTTATAACTGGTAGCCAGCTGACAGGCTACAGCCAGCATTTGTAATCTTTTCTTTGTGCCTCAAAATGCAACAATTGTAAGCCAGCTATGTATAATGGTAGTGCTCAATTTTTATTTTGAAATTTTCAAAGAGAATGCTTTCTGAATGATGTTTATACTTTGGATAATATTTGAAAATACATAGATTTGTAAAAGCACCCCTGTGTAAAATAATCAGGAAGAGCAATTTTAACCATTTTAAGCATCTTAATTAACTGCCAGGAATAGTAAAATTGAAAGGTTTTGCTAAAAAGTTTGGTGGTTAAAGAACTAAAAATGAAACAATTACATTTTTATAATTACACAATCAATTTAATTACAACACAAACAGCTAAACTTTAAACTTTAATCAAAATGGAAAAAAAGACTGCAGTAGTGAGCAAAGATGCTAATGTAGAAGTAAAGACTAGCCCGGCAGGCTCTTTATTTGCCACTATCGTTATTCCCCTTGCTGTACTTGCATGTGTACTTGTTTATATGTTCGTACTAGGCAACCCTGCTAACTTCGAAGGTGGCAGCAACGAAAATCACCCGCTTCCAGGTAACTATTTAGGTATTGTTTACAAAGGTGGTTGGGTAGTTCCGATCCTGATGGCTCTTGTACTGATGGTATTTATTTTCGCTATCGAGCGTGTACTTACAATCAACAAGGCAAAAGGTACTAAGAGTGTTCCTGCATTCGTGCGTAACATTTCTGCTAAACTTAACCAGCGTGACATCAATGGTGCTATTGCTGCCTGCGACGCTCAGAAAGGTTCTGTTGCAAACGTAGTAAAAGCTGGTCTTCTTAAGTATAAAGAGATGCAGAATGAGCCTGAGCTGTTAAAAGCTGAGAAAGTTGCTGCTATCCAGAAAGAGATCGAAGAATCTACTTCTCTTGAGTTACCAATGCTTGAGAAAAACTTGGTAGTAATTTCAACTATCGCTTCTATCTCAACACTTACAGGTCTGATCGGTACAGTACTTGGTATGATCAAGGCGTTCGCCGCTCTTGCTTCTTCTGGTACTCCTGATGCAACTGCACTTTCTAACGGTATCTCTGAGGCCTTGATCAACACAGCGATCGGTATTACTGGTTCTGCTCTTGCGATCATCGCTTACAACTACTTCACTAGCAAAATCGACGAGTTAACTTATAGCATTGACGAAGCTGGCTTCAGCATCATCTCTACTTTTGCTGCTCAGCACGATAGCGCTAACGCGAACGTAAGACAACACACAGTTTAATTGATTTAACCCAGAAAGATGCCTAAAGTAAAAGTAAAAAGAACCAGACCCTCGTTGGACATGACACCGATGGTGGACTTGGGCTTCTTGTTAGTTACTTTCTTTATGCTGACTGCTACTATGGCTCCTGAAAAGGCTGTGATAGTAGATACACCCTCGTCTGTATCAGATATCAAGATACCTGACTCTAACGTTATTACTATCTCTATTGATAAGAATGACAGAGTATTCTTCGGAGTAGATGGTCAGAACACGAGAACAGCATTGTTAGACAAGATAGCAAGCAAGTATGGTGTTAGTTTCAATGAACAGGAAGCCAAAACTTTCTCTTTGATTAGTGAATTCGGGGTGCCGGTAAACCAGCTTAAGTCTTACCTGGCCCTGGGTGCTGATGCAAGAAGAAATTTTGACAAGACCTCTCCAGGTATACCTATCGACTCAGTTAATAACCAACTGGGAGACTGGGTGCACCAGACGCGTCTGACAAACCCTAAAGTGATCATCGCTATTAAGGGTGACCAGGACGTGAACTACGAAACTGTACAGCAGGTTATAAGTACACTACAGGATAAGAAGGTTAACAGATTTAACCTGATTACTGACATGGAAAAAAGACCTACAACCCTATAAACGTTAAGGAGACAGAAAAATGGCAGAAGTACAACAGCAAGCCGACTCCGGTAAGGGTGGTAAGAAACGTTCCAAAAAGATGTCTACATCATTGGATATGACGCCAATGGTGGACCTTGCCTTCCTTCTCTTAACATTCTTTATGCTTACGACTACGTTCAGTAAGCCGCAGACCATGGAAATTAACATGCCTGTGAAAGATGTTCCGAAAGAAGAACAGATTGCTCTGAAGGCAAGTAATGCGATGACAATTATCTTAGGTGATGACGATAAAGTATTTTATTACTTTGGTCTGGGTGCTCCTGAAGAGAACCCTGAAGTGATAGAAACTGATTATTCTGCATCAGGTATTCGTAAGGTTCTTATCTCTCAAAGAGTAAAGAGCAACCCGAAGATGACCGTGATGATCAAACCTATGGAGACGTCGCGCTACAAGAACATGGTAGACATCCTGGATGAACTGAAAATTACCGATACCAAGAAATTTGCCCTTGTAGATATTACTGACACGGATAAGCAATTGGTACAAACTAAAATTGGACAATAACAGATATGGACGAAAGTAAGTTAGCTAAAGCATCGCTTGATGATATCGTCTTTGCCGGACGAAACAAAGCATATGGTGCCTATCTACTTCGTAAACTGTATAATAGCCATATCACGAAAGCAGCTATCATTGCAACCATATTATTTGCGCTTTTCATCAGCATGCCGCTGATAAGCAAAATGATAGGAGGCGATGAAGAAGAAGTAGTGGAAGAGCGTGTTATTACAGAAGTAGACCTGGCCCCACCTCCACCACTAGAGGAGAATACGCCACCGCCACCGCCACCGCCATCAACACCGCCACCGCCGCCAGTACGTGCGTCGATAAAGTATACGCCGCCGGTTGTTAAGCGTGACGAAGAGGTGCGTGAAGAGGAAGAAGTTCCGGATGTGGAAGTACTGGAAGAAATTGACGCCGGTACAAAAACTGTTGAAGGAAGCAAAGACGCTCCGCTAGACTTAGGTGAAATTGACGGTACCAGCGACGTAGTTGCAGAGGTAGTTGAAGAAAAACCTTACGAGTATGTGGAGCAGATGCCAACCTTCCCGGGTGGTGAACTGGAAATGCAGAAATATATTGCGAAAAACATTCGCTATCCTGCAGCAGCCACAAGAGCCGGTATCGAAGGACTTGTAGTAGTATCGTTTGTAGTAAGTAAAAACGGTGAGATCTCTGAAGTTAAAGTACTGAAGGGACTAGGAGCCGGAACTGACGAAGAAGCGATGCGCGTAGTGAAATCGATGCCGAAGTGGAACCCAGGTAAACAAAATGGTAGAGCTGTACCAGTAAGATTTACCGTACCGGTTCGTTACACAATCAAATAAAATAGCTTAGCTATACTTAGAAACCCGATCAGGAAACTGATCGGGTTTTTTGTTTAAATAAAAATACTCAGCATGCATACTATTTAAGTATAATATCGTATATTCAGTTTATAATATCTTTAAAACCATTACATAAAATCAAAAGCAAAATAAAAGATGATTACCTGACATATTGTTAAACTATAAAACCCAAAGCCCATGAAAGAGAGCTATTTATTCGACATGACCTTTAACAACATTATTTTTAAAGGTCGGAACCAGGCGTACGGAGCCTATAAGCTGCGACGCGTTTACCACAGGCACATTATAATAGCAGCTATACTTGCGATAGCGATCTTTTCTGGAGGGCTTATAGGTCCGTTAGTAAATAATATATTCTTTACACCTCCCGAAAGGTATGTGAAGCCGGTAATTGATATTATTGAACCTATAACTATAGTTTTGCCCCCACTCCCTGTAGATCCGGAGCCTGTAAAAGAAACTGCGCCAACTGCTGCACCAGAAAAAGTGAAGGTTAAGACAGAAGTATATGTGGCAAATAAAATAGTACCTGATGATGCCCCGGTAAAAGAAACCATAATTGCTAATCAGGAAGATCTACAAAATGCTAACATCGGAGTAGAAAAAGTAGATGGTGTAAAGCCATCAGATTTACCTGTTACTATGCCATCTGATGATTTGATTGGCATAGACGGCGGCACCGGCACAGAAGAAAATACAGATAACAGTATAAAAGACTTTGCGGAGATAATGCCTGAATATGAGGGTGGATTTGACGCATTAGCTAAATACATGGGAAGAAAGATGATTTACCCCGGTGCTGCCAGATCTGCAGGAATAGAAGGCACAGTAGTTGTTTCTTTTGTAGTGAGCCGAAACGGAGCCATAGAAGATGTAAAAGTTTTGAAAGGGTTAGGTTTTGGCACAGATGAAGAAGCAATGCGTGTAGTAAGAAGTATGCCGCGCTGGAAACCGGGAAAACAAAACGGAACACCTGTAGCTGTCAGGTATACATTGCCAATTAAGTTTGCCTTAAAAAACTAAATATCAGTACATAAGTATAAAGCAGAGGTCAAAAAAAGCAGAAGCTTTTAGGCCTCTGCTTTCATATTTAATGTGATACCATTAACTTTAAAGGTGAAACAACGCGTATGTTCGTATAAAAGCATAAATGATAAGACCACAAAGACAAAGACCAAGCGGTACATCCTTCACAAAGTTTGTGAAGATTTTCGGCCTGCTCATGACAGTTATATACATAGGTTTGGGTGTCTTCATAATTTTTGCAGATACAGAAACCCTGAATCTAAACATGTCGCGGGACTTTAAATATGTGCTCGGTGGCATACTGATCTTGTACGGAATAATCAGATTTGTAAAAGTATACCAGACTAATACCAAAAGAGAACGAAGAAGGTATGAAGAATAAAATATGGGCAGCTATTCTGGCAGCCGGAACAATAGCTTTAACAAGCTGTGGTAATTCTAGCGATGCTCCCTCAGATACTCCCACATCTGGTAAGATTAACATCAGCGTAGACGAGTCGTTTCAGCCTATTATAGAAACGCAGGTAAGTACTTACGAAGGTATTTACAAGCGAGCTGATATTACGGCAGCCTACAAATCGGAAGGTGAAGTGATAAAAGACATGCTGAATGACAGTACAAGAATTGGTATACTTTCGCGGGCGCTGACAGAAGAAGAGAAAGCTGTTTTCGAGAAGAAAAAGCTGATACCACGAGAAACAAAATTCGCAATCGATGCAATTGCTATTATCGTAAACAGAAACAATCCGGATTCGTTATTTACTTTAGATGAGCTAAAGAGCATATTTAACGGAAATACAAAATCCTGGAAGCAACTGAACAGTGATAGCAAATTAAAAGATATTACTATCGTGTTTGATAACAATAATTCGGGAACAGCACGTTATGTTACCGATTCATTGATTTCAAATCATAAATTGCCACAGAATACTTTTGCGGCTGAATCGCATAAAGCGCTGATAGATTACGTAGAGAAGAATGAGAATGCAATGGGCGTGATCGGCGTGAACTGGATCAGTGATTTTGATGACAGCACAGTAGTAGGTTTTCAAAAAAGAATTAAGGTAGTTGGTGTTAGCGCTGAAGCAGTGCCTAGAACTACAGAAAGCTATTATCAGCCATACCAGGCTTACATTGCACAAGGCACTTACCCTCTGCGTAGATACCTGTATATAATCAATACAACTGGCCGGTCCGGACTTGGCACAGGTTTTGTATCATTTGTAGCAGGGGATAAAGGACAGAGAATTATACTTAAATCCGGCTTGGTGCCTGCCACAACGCCAGTACGTGTAGTTGGAATACAATAATAACTGAATACCTTTTACTCAAAATTAGTACAATTATAACCTTAACAAGCAAATTAAAATGACGAACAACTGGAAGTACATCCTTCTGATGGCCACTGCCTTCCCAACTGCTGCAGCATTTGCACAGACTGGTGACGCAGGTAAACAAGCTGTAGAACAGGAGCGTTATGAGGATGCAAAGTCTATCTATAAAAAACAGCTTAACCAAAAGAAAGCAGATAATGCTTATTACGCATTAGGTGATATTTACCTTAAAACAGATAAGCCTGATTCAGCTGCTTATTATTTTAAGCAAGGTATCTCTAAAAATGACAAGTCTGCGATAAATCATGCTGGTTTAGGTAAGGTTGAAATGTCGAAAGGCAACAAAGCTGAAGCTGAGAAGCATTTTTCGCAGGCTCTGAAGTATAGCAAGTCTAAAGATGCCAATGTACTTACTGCTGTTGCTGAAGCTTATGTTACTGCTGAAAACAAAACAGAAGCTGATTTAAATAAAGCGGTAGGTTACCTGCAGACAGCTGTACAGCGCGATAAAAACAACACGGCAGCTTATATGCTGCTAGGTGATGCGCAGCTTGAGCTGAAAAAAGGTGGTGAAGCCATGACGAGCTATGACAATGCAATCCGCATTGATGATAAGAACCCAAATGCTTACCTGAGAAGAGGCCAGTTGTATACAAGATCAAGAAACTATACAGAAGCTGAGCAGGCGTTCCAGAAGGCAATTGAGATCAATCCTAACTTCGCACCGGCTTACAGAGACCTTGGTGAGTTGTATTACTTTGCAGGTCAGTATGACAAAGCTCTTTCTACATTCAAGAAGTATGTAGATATGGCTGAGAAAACTCCTGAGACCAGAGCAAAGTATGCTTCATTCCTGTTCTTAACAAAGAACTATGATGAAACACTGAAGGAAGTACAGGAAGTTCTGAAAACTGATCCAAACAATACTGTAATGAACCGTTTGCAGGCTTACTCTTATTTAGAGCTAGGTCAGCCGGACAAAGCGCTTCAGGCAATGGAGTCTTACCTGCAGAAAGTAGATAAGAGCAAGCTGATTGCAGAAGACTATGAGTATTATGGCCGTATCCTGAGCAAGAACAACCAGCATGCCAAGGCAACAGAAAACTTAAGTAAAGCAGTTGAGATGGCTCCGGATAAAGTTGAGCTATATCAGGAACTTGCGTCTGCTTATGCTAAGTCTGGCCAGTATGATAAAGCCATAGATGTTTACAACAAGAAGCGCGAAAAATTATCGCCTTCTAATGCTGACTTCTACTACATGGGTAACATTTATATGCAGGCCGGCGAAGATGCCAGAGCTGCTAAAAATGAGCAGAAAGCTTTAGAGTTCTTCAAGAAAGCTGACGAAACATATGCGAACGTTACAACAACTAACCCAACTTACGCTTATGGTCACTACTGGAGAGGTTTGGCAAATGCCAACTTAGATCCTGAAAGCACTAAAGGTTTGGCTAAACCACACTTCGAAGAGTTTCTGAAACTTGCCAGCGGTGAGCCTGATAAGTATAAAGCTGCTCTGGTAGATGCTAACAACTACCTAGCTTACTACTACTTTGGAGTTAAGACAGATAGAAACATTGCGAAGAAGTACTACCAAGAAGTGCTGAAGCTTGATCCGAATAATGAGCAAGCTAAAACAGCAATGGCTGAGATCAACAACCCGGCACAAAGAAAAAAGAAATAAGTTTAAATATTTCGAATTAACAGAAAAGCCTGCTCTCAAAGAGCAGGCTTTTCTGTTTTTATACTTAAGGCTATACTTTAAAGCTATCAATCTGTTAATCAATTATTCAGCGAAAGGCAGGCCGTCTCGTAAAAAAGAAGTAATTTTGCATCCTTAATTTTTGAAGTATGGCAGAGACTCCGCATAAAGCTGGTTTTGTAAGTATAGTTGGGAAGCCAAACGTAGGTAAATCTACGTTGATGAATGCATTAGTGGGCGAGAAGCTTTCTATTATTACATCCAAGGCGCAAACTACGCGGCACCGCATCATGGGTATCCTGAATGGCGATGATTTCCAAATTGTTTATTCTGATACGCCTGGTATTATAAAACCACAGTATGCCTTGCACGAGTCGATGATGAGCTTTGTACGTACCTCCCTGGAAGATGCCGATGTTATACTTTTCGTGACGGACATTTATGAGCAGCACGACGAGGATGATGTGATTAAAAGATTGCAGCATGCGCAGGTGCCTATACTTTTGCTGATAAACAAGATTGACCAGGCAACAGAAGAAGAAGTGCAGCAAAAGGTAGCGTACTGGCAGGAGAAGATGAACCCAACGGAAATTCACCCGATCTCGGCGCTGCACAACTTTGGCTTAGATCAATTATTCCAGCGGTTGCTCCATTACTTGCCAGAACATCCGGCCTTTTATCCCAAAGATGAACTGACTGATAAGCCTGAGCGTTTCTTTGTGTCGGAGATCATCCGCGAGAAGATTTTCCTGAACTATAAAAAAGAGATTCCTTACAGCTGCGAAGTGGTGGTAGAGGAGTTTAAAGAGGAAGAAGACATCATTCGTATCAGGGCTGAGATCAGTGTGGAGCGCAAAAGCCAGAAGGGTATTGTAATTGGCAACAAAGGCGAAGCACTGAAGAAAGTGGGTATGCAGGCCCGTATTGATATGGAGCAGTTCTTCCAGAAAAAGATATTTCTTGATTTGTATGTGCGCGTGAACGAAAACTGGCGAACAGACCAAAAGCTGTTAAGGCGCTTTGGCTATAGCGAGTAAGTAGGCGCATGTATTAAAGCTTCGGGGCAAGGTGCTCCGGGGGCACTTTAACTATTTTATACTTTTAATAATGTCAACAAACATTATTGCCATTGTAGGCCGCCCAAACGTGGGTAAGTCTACACTTTTTAACCGCCTTGTTGGCCGCCGCCAGGCTATCATGGACAACGAAAGCGGTGTAACCCGCGACAGAAGCTACGGACACGGTGAGTGGTGCGGTAAGTTCTTCACAGTAATAGATACAGGTGGTTACGTACACGGCTCCGACGATATTTTCGAGGGTGAAATTAACAAACAGGTAGAGCTGGCCATTAAAGAAGCCGATGTTATCCTGTTTATGGTTGATGTGGATGCAGGCCTTACCGGTTTGGATGAAGAATTTGCCAACGTATTGCGCCGCACAGATAAACCAATTTACCTTGTTGCTAACAAAGCCGATACAAATGCACGTGCACATCAGGTAGGCGAGTTCTATGCATTAGGTATAGCCGATGAGATTTATGCGATTTCATCACAGAGCGGTTCCGGTACCGGCGACCTTCTGGATGAAGTAGTAAAACATTTTAAAGACGAAGGTGTAGAAGATCCGACTGCCGGTATTCCTAAAATTGCTGTACTTGGCCGACCAAACGTTGGTAAATCATCTTTTGTGAACCTTCTGCTGGGCGTAGAGCGAAACATAGTTACTGACATTGCAGGTACCACCCGCGATGCGATACACTCACACTACAATGCGTTTGGTAAAGAGTTTATTATAGTTGATACTGCTGGTCTGCGTCGCAAGAGCAAGGTAAGCGAAGACATCGAGTTTTATTCAGTGATGCGCTCTGTGCGTGCCCTGGAAGATGCTGACGTTTGTATTGTAATGCTGGATGCAACCCGTGGTATTGAAGCGCAGGACGTAAATATTATTACCCTTGCCGAAAAGAACCGCAAAGGCATTGTTATACTTGTAAACAAGTGGGACCTTGTTGAGAAAGATACTAATTCAACTAAAGAGTTTGAAGAGGAAATTCTGGATAAGATCGCGCCAATTAAGTATGTGCCGGTAATCTTCACTTCGGTGCTTACCAAGCAGCGTATACACAAAGCCATAGAAGTGGCTATGGAAGTATATGAGAACAAGACACAGAAAATTGCTACGTCTAAACTGAATGATGCTCTGTTACCGGATATAGAGCGTTACCCGCCACCAGCTATCAAGGGTAAATTCATTAAGATAAAGTATGTAACGCAACTGCCAACGCATAACCCAACATTTGCATTCTTCTGTAATTTGCCGCAATACATTAAGGAGCCCTATACACGTTACCTTGAGAACCGTATAAGAGAGCACTTCGGATTTAAAGGTGTACCAATTAAGGTATTGTTTAAAAAGAAATAAAAAATTAATCCGAAGAACATTAGGGGATTAAAATATAGTGCTATATTTGTAGCTCGTTTTCAAAAAAACAACAAAACATCATGAAAAAAGTATTCGGTTTATTATTCGTTGCTGGTCTTTTCGCTTTCGCATCTTGCAACAATGCAGAAGAAACAGCTACTGAGACAGAAACAACTGAAACTACTGAGACTACAGTAGAAGAAACAGTTGTTGAAGACACTACTGCTGTAGAAGTTGATACAACTTCAACTCCAGTTGATACTGCTGCTGCTGCTCAGTAATTAACAACACCGCCTGGCGCATGGCCAGGAAAGAAAAAGGCACCTGTTTACAGGTGCCTTTTTTATTATTGAAAAACTATATAGGCTTATCATCGTATTCGATGTCATGTTGACTTGTAAGTTATACCTGTAGGTACAAATATGCTTGCAGTTCAGTTTAATGATTTAAAACCAAAACAATAGAACATGAAAAAGCCAATTTTTATGCTGCTGGCCGCTGGCCTGTTTGCATTTGCATCTTGCGACTCTCCTGCTGAAAACCAGGCAGAGCAAACTGAAGAAGCAGTAGAAGAATCAGAAGATAACGCTGAAGAAGCTGCTGACGACATGGAAGATGCTGCCGATGATATGGAAGATACAACTGCTACAGTTCAGTAAGTCGTTACGCTGAAGTATAACAATAAAGGCGGCCCTTTTAGGGCCGCCTTTATTGTTATGCACCTAAACGGCGTTGTATAAGAGTATTTATAAGTTCAAAAAGACGTTTTGGAGCCTGTGTTCGCCAGTTTACAACTTCTAAATTACCGCCATAGTTTAGGTAATAGTCTAAGTTATAGTTCTTCATCTCGTTCAGCACAAAGTCCTGAAAACCAATAGCTACGATCCAGCCCTCTTCTACATCCTCAAACCATTCTTCATAATAAGAGTCGTCGGAGCCATGGAAGTTGAAAACGTTTTCACCTATAAGTATGAAGTGCTTGATTCCTTCGTGCACCATCGGGTCAATGATGTTGCGCTTTAGCTTCATGATGTCGTTATTCAACGCATCGTTCCACTCGCCGATAAACTCAATTACAGCAAAGCCTTTCTCATAGTCCGCGTAAAGTATTTTCAGAAAGAGCGTTTCTGATTCAATGTCATCCCACTGCGGATGAATATAGTATCCATAAATAGTATTGGTATATTGCGACAGGCTGTTTTCGGCACCGAACAAAGGAGAGCGCGGATCTTCGGAGGCACTGTATAATTCCAGCCAGTTATAAAAAGGCTCTATTGTATGCATAAAAGTGTACGGTAATCGTTAAAGATAACACAGGTTGCTCTTACCTGATTCATTAGGTATACTAAAATAATAACCTGCTGCTGTTTTGGATATACTAAGGCTGTAAACTATAGTTGTGGCTTTAAAGTATAAGAAGTTGATTCAATAAGTTCAGGATGATACATACTTGCGCCGGTGCAAGCCGGTTGCTTTTACCCTTATCAGTTTTATGTTTCCAGTTAAAGCCTATTTGCGTAAAGCCTTACTGTTTATTGCCTTGTTGTGTGTGCAACAGGTTTATGCTAAGGATATAGATTATATAAAAGCATATCACCCGGTTATACACGAAGCCGAGCTACTGCTGCTTAATAAAGATTACAGCTCTGCTTTAGATAAGTATAAGGATGCTTTTAAAGCCGTGCCGGAGCCATTCGCTCGAGACTATTACAACGCTGCGGTCTGTGCTATGCTCTCAGAAAACTATGAACAGACTTTTGATTACCTCGAAGAGTTAGTACTGAAAGGAGTGGAGCTACCATTTATCAGGAAGCAGGAAGTATTTAAGCCACTGCACGAAACGAAAGAATGGGATAAATTTCTGGATAGTTACCCGAAGCGTAGAAAAAAGTATAAGCGTCACGCAGAACTGGACATCAGGGCAGACCTGGATGACTTATATGCGCGGGATAAATATTACAGGTTAGCAAAAGGTGGGGTGCGGATTTATGCTGATACACTTCGGAAAATAGAAAATGATAACGTAGACATCCTGCTGCGCACTATCCAGAAGCATGGCTACCCGGGAGAGAAGCTGATTGGGGTTGGAGACACAATTGAGCAGCTGCCACGGTTCAGTATTGTAATTGAACGACAAACAAAAGCTAAAAAGGGCTTCGATTTTACAGATATACTTAAAGAAGCGGTACAGCAAGGGAAGCTCTCGCCACAGGCAGCAGCTTATCTGATGGAGACACAGCAAGGTGTGCGCAAGTATAAAACAAGGGCGTTGGTGTGGGTGTCTTGCAGTAATCCAAAAGACTGCGCAGGCGACAAAAAACTGAAAGCCTTGAACAAATACCTGGTTGAGGATTTAAATGATAAAGAAGAACAGAAAGTGAATGCGTTCCGTGCGGAGTTAGGACTGGAGCCTCTTGCCGATTATCGTAAAAAGGTACTTTATAATTTAAATGACACCAGGTTTATGCTAAGCAATAAATGGTCTGTTGGTAGTTACGTGGTGCCTAGTAAAGAAGCCGCCAAAGCACTTACACAAGGGTTGGTTATCGCCAAAAAAACAACTACTCCAGAGTAAGTATAAAGAATAGCTTTAGTTTTCTGATGCTGTTTCGCCGTTCCTGTATGCATTTATAGCAGCCCGCACGCTGCCATACTTTTGTAGCAGGGCAGCGGCTTCAGGTCTTGCTAATTGCAGTTCTTCCATTATCATGCGTGTGCCGCGGTCTACTAACTTTAGGTTAGAGAGCTGCATATCTACCATTTTATTGCCTTTTACCCGACCCAACCGGATCATAGTAGAAGTGGTAAGCATGTTCAGAACCAGTTTTTGGGCAGTGCCAGCTTTCATGCGGGTGCTGCCGGTTACAAATTCAGGTCCGGTTATAACCTCTACAGGGTAATCGGCAGCAGCAGCTACGGCGCTACCTGCGTTACAAACTATGCATCCGGTTGCAATGCCATGTTCACGGCAGGTTTTCAGCCCTCTAATTACATAAGGCGTCCGGCCCGATGCAGCTATACCTACCACTATATCTTTATTGGTGATATTATGCTCCTGCAGATCTTTCCAGGCTTGCTCTTCATCGTCTTCAGCAAACTCAACTGCCTTGCGTATTGCGGCATCACCTCCTGCTATCAAGCCTATTACCATGCCATGTGGCACTCCATACGTTGGCGGGCACTCCGAAGCATCTACTACGCCCAGGCGGCCGCTGGTGCCGGCACCAATGTAAAAAAGCCTGCCACCTTGTTGTAAGCGTTCTACGGTAGCATTAACCAGTTGCTCCAGTTGCGGAATAGCTTTTTCTACGGCCAGCGGTACAGTCTTATCTTCATTATTGATACTCTCCAGCAGTTGCCGCACAGGCATATTCTCCAGGCTATTATAATGAGACGCAGATTCGGTAGTAGACACGCTTTGGGTAATTATGAATTAAAAATTACGAATGATGAATTTATACTTTATTTGGAGTACCGAATTTCTCGAGCAGCTCCTGGTGATATTTGATTAAGCCTTCGCTTGGGCTTTGGATAATGGTTTCGATATGCAGGCCATACTTCTGAGCAGACTGTTTAAGAATGTCAGAGAAAAAGTATGCAATAGAACCTACAAAGTTTACCGGCAGCTCCATGTGTCCTTTATACTTTAGCACATGGCGTTCAAAGAAGTTCTCGAAATTTGCATAGATCATCTCTTTAATTACCGGGTGCTTGCGCTTATCATAGGCAAATTTCGCAAATGTGGCTATGTAACGGCTTGGTACTTCAGCACTATACAATGTGTCCAGAAACTCGTCTTTAGTAATATGATAGGTGTTTTTAAGGGATTGGGCCAGTTCTTCCGGAAGCTCGCGATAAAAGTAAGCACGCATCAATAGCTTGCCTAAATAAGCACCACTGCCTTCATCACCCAGTAAAAAACCTAGCGATGGCACATTATCAATAATTTTGGAACCATCATACAGGCAGGTGTTGGAACCTGTACCAAGTATACAGGCAATGCCAGGATTATGGCCACAAAGTGCGCGGGCAGCACTTAATAAATCATGGTCTACGTGTATCTCACTACCCGGGAACAGGCGCTGTAAAGCATCTGCTACTTTTTTGTTTCGTTCCGGAGAGCTGCAACCGGCACCATAAAAGTATACAGCCGATGGATTTTTATCATTCAGATGTGGAAGCAGCGATTTGTTCAGTTCTTCGAAGATATCTTCAGTTTCCTGATACATCGGGTTAAAACCTACCGTTTGTACGTTCTGCAATACATCAGTAAGGTTTAAGGTGTTCCAGTCTGTTTTTGTGGAGCCACTATCTGCAATAAGAACCATATGCTGTTAAAGTAAATTTTATGTAAAGTTGTCTGTTTATACTTATAATATGTGTTACTGGAGCTATTTTTTAAGGTATACTGAATTCTTTACCACTCCGATCACTTCAAATTTATCAAAAACATAATCTGTATGTGGGGCATCTTTCAATTCTTCTGTCAGGTCTTGCCCGGCCCAGTGCTCATAATGGTTGCCTGTGCGCCATAACCTGGATTTCCTCACATCATAGATCACTCCTTTGTAAGCTACCCATACTTCATCTCTGTCTTGTCCGTTGCGGGAGGCCAGCTGTTGTAACGTATACTCTGGTAAATCCATTATTTTAAATTAACCAATGCGGGCCTGCGTCAGTATCCAGCGATTTGGTACTTCTCCTTTGGTGGCTTGCAGGTAGTCTTCGTAGCTGCACGGCACAATGTGCGGCGTCTTCCCGTCTGATAACGACTCTACTTCCAGCCACCACTTCTCAGTCTGCTTGCTTTTATAGAAAACCATGCGATCAGGGTTATCATTAAAAGCTACAGCATACTTAGTGAATTGATTACTGGTAAAGGTAATCTCGTTTTTACGGTGATAATAACCTTCAATAAAATACCAGATCATGGTCGCTACTGTCATGGCCGTAATTTCACGATCATCAAGCGCAGGGTTATATTCGTAAATGCCCAACGAAGTAAGGTTATCGTTAAGGCCGGCGTACCAGCAAAGCTGGCAAGCTTCTTCGCCCGTTAGTCCAAAAGGGTTAGCCGGCTCATAACCCGGTGCATCCTGATGGCGGATAGCAGCAACATCTATAGTTAGCAGGTCTGCCAACCGAACCACAGGCTCCATTTCCTGCACATTGCGGTGTACTTCGCCAACACGGTATGCTTCAAAATGCATCTTCTCGAGCGTGGCCATCACCTCCGGCTCCACCAGGTACGACTGGTACCCGATCTGACCCAGGCTAAACAGGTAGTTAGGTTCGTGCATCAGAATGCTTCGCAGCTGCTTTTTGTTAGGAGTAGCGGCTGTGTCCTCTGTCATGTCCACGCTGCTATCCACAGTAACCATGTTTACCACACGCTCCAGGTGCTCATATCCCATAAACTGGCCATATTCCAGGTCGTGTGAGCCACCAATAATTACAGGTATAGTGCCATGAGAAATCAGTACTTCTACAATCTCTTTCAGGCGAAGGTAAGTATCATCTAAAGTAATGCCGGGACGCAAGTTGCCTAAGTCTGCTACATTGCAGCTGCCGGCGCCTTTATTTAAGGCATATAACTTCTTGCGGACAATACGGGCAGGAGCCAAAGCCGGTTCTGTGTTTTCGTCGTTGCCCGCCCCACGTGTTTCATTTATACCTATCAGAGCTATGTCGGCTGATCGCCAATCCGGAAATTTGCTTACAAACCGGCTTATATAAGCACCTAATGTGCGTGGCTTGCTAAGTGCAGCAAACACATCTTCGTTAAGCGGCTCAAAAAAGATCGACAGGTTCATATGTTAACTGTTTTTTTACTCTAAAATACCAAAACCACTTATTTATAAGCCCTGAATACCTGCATTCGTCCGAGAATAGGTAAAAAAGGAAGTGTAATATAACTGATATTAAATATTTATAGGAACGAAAGTGGTAGAAATAAAAAAAAATAAGTAAAATGCACTAACGAAAAACCTGAAAGTCATCATCAGGCGGCTTTATAATAGTAACGATACTTTATACAAAGATATAAAACAGCATGAGCATTACCCGCACCATCGATCTTTTGTCGCATCAGTTAAACAACTATCCTAAATCTGATTGCCTTGCAGTAAAAAGAGAAGGACAGTGGGTGAAGTATAGCACCCAGGATGTGCAGAACATGTCTAACCTGGTAAGCCTTGGCCTTTTAAAGCTGGGCATTGGTAAGAACGATAAAGTCGCCATTATTTCCTTTAACCGACCGGAGTGGGTATTCGCTGATTTTGGTATCCAGCAGCTTGGTGCTATCAGTGTACCGATGTACCCAACCATTACCGTAGAAGATTACCGCTACATTTTTAACGATGCAGAAGTAAAGGTAATTTTTGTGGCTGACAGCGAGCTTTACAACAAAGTAGTAGCTGCTACCGATGGCATGGATAGTGTAAAAGAGATTTATACTTTTGACGAAGTACATGGTGCCAAGCATTGGTCTGAAGTAGTGGAACTGGGTAAGCAGATGGAAAACCCGGATCAGCTTAATGCTTTGCGCGATGCAGTTTCGCCGGAAGATACCCTGACTATTATTTATACTTCTGGTACTACGGGCAACCCGAAAGGTGTAATGCTGACACACAGCAACCTGGTGAGCAATGTGCAGGGGACCGTGCCGTATGTACCGGTAAACAATATGCACCGTGCACTTAGCTTTTTACCGCTCTGCCATATTTTTGAGCGCATGCTGCTATACTTATACATGCGGGTGGGTACCTCAATTTACTATGCCGAAAGTATAGAAAAGGTAGCTGACAACCTGAAGGAAGTACAGCCACACGTATTTACTACAGTGCCACGCCTGCTTGAGAAAGTATATGACAAGATCGTAGCGAAAGGCATGGAGCTGACAGGCGTTAAGCGCAGATTGTTCTTCTGGGCACTGGAGCTGGGGCTTAAATATGATCCGCAGGTTAACCATGGCTGGTGGTATAATCAGCAGCTGGCGTTGGCAAATAAACTTATTTTCAGCAAATGGCGCGAAGCACTGGGTGGTAATGTAATAGCTATCGTTTCGGGTGGGGCGGCTTTACAGCCTCGCCTGGCACGTGTGTTCTGGTCAGCTAACATTCGGGTAATGGAAGGTTACGGTCTTACTGAAACATCGCCGGTAATTACTGTTAACCGCTTTGAGCCGGAGAATAACATGATCGGTACAGTGGGTATGCCAATTGATGGTGTGGAGGTGAAGATTGCAGAAGCTGATGGAGAGATATTAACCCGCGGACCACACGTAATGAAAGGCTACTATAACAAGCCAGAGCTTACAGCTGAAGTAATCGACAGCGAAGGCTGGTTCCATACAGGTGATATCGGTGAAATGATACAGGGAAAATACCTTAAGATCACTGACCGTAAAAAAGAGATGTTTAAAACATCTGGCGGTAAATACGTAGCACCACAGCCAATCGAGAATAAGTTAAAAGAATCAGTAGTAATTGAGCAGGTAATGATCGTGGGCGAAGGACAAAAGTATGCTGCCGCACTAATTGTTCCTTCTTTCCTGGGGCTGCAGGACTACTGCCAGCATAAAGGTATTCCTTATACTTCGGATGTGGAGATGATCACGAAGCCGGAGATTCTGGACAAGTTCAAGCGCGAAATAGACAAAGCTAACGAAGGCCTTGCTCAGTACGAAACAGTGAAGAAATTCACGCTGATCCCGAACATGTGGACCGTAGAAAGCGGAGAACTAACGCCAACCCTTAAAGTGAAGCGTAAAAATATCTCCAGCAACTATAAGAAAGAGATCGAAAGCATGTTTTAAAGTATAAATAGTTACTAACTATACTTAAACTGTCATCCTGAAAGGATCTTTGTTAAAGGTAGCATAAGCACCTGCTACTAACTTAGGCCTTTCAGGATGATTTTTTTGTGTACCAATCTATAGTTGTCATGTACAAATACCTATTTATAGTTTTAGTTATAGTTTGTTTTGCTTGTAAAGAGCGGAAGCAACATGAAGCTATAGTTGATGAGAATCCTGAGCCGGAACTTACATACACCTTAAAGCAAAGGGGTGGTTATTTTAAAGGCATCATATTTTCTGTTAGACATGGAATGAGTCGTGATAAATATGATAAGGATGTTGAAATATTTTCAGATGGTACATTCTATTATCGGTTGCGGGAACGTTATGAGCCAATTATAAAGGCAAACTATACAGGTAAGCTTGACTCTGCCAGCATGGATAGAGTTTATGCAATTCTCGACTCCATTGACTTTAATAAGTTGAAGTTTCCTGAAGGTGATGCAGAAGATGCCCATGAAGTAAATATTTACTTTACAATGTATAATGGTGGGCTTAGTATGAAAGGATATCTTGATGAGGAAATAATGAAGAACATCTGGAATTTGATGGAGCTTGTTGAAGCCCAGGAGATGAAGAAAAGTGATAACCATAGGTTCAGAACTGCCAAGGACGTCATTATTTCACCCCCGGAAGAGTTTAAGCCAAAAGATTATAACAAGTTGCTCGACAGCCTTTAACACCAAAGCCCTCCCTTAATCGGAGGGCTTTTTTATTATCTAATTATTAAAACTATAACCATAGTATCTGTTCAGTGCATCCTGCGTACTACATTTTATGCATGCCGAATAAATTTTTCAGAAATAGTATGCAAGCATAACATTTATTTTCTATATTTGGTATACACCATTGTTTACCCATGAAGCCAGAAGAAACAGTAGACTATAATGTAAAAGTGTGTTGGCATGCTATATCGCGCATGTATAATACCGAGGCCGCTAAAAACGACATTACAACATCTATAGGGTTTGTGCTGTTAAACATAGACCAGGAGGCCGGTACACCTGCCACTAAAATTGCTCCTTTGCTGGGCCTGGAGGCCCGCAGCCTTACCCGCATCCTGAAAAGTATGGAAGAGAAGAAACTAATCTTTAAAGTTTCAGACCCAAGCGATAAACGCCTGGTGCGCATCTTCCTGACCAAAAAAGGCTTGGAGAAGAAAGAAATATCGCGGCGCACGGTAAAGCAGTTTAATGCCAAAGTGCGCGAACAGATTCCGCAGGAAGAACTGGATGCATTCTTTAAAGTGTGTGGCCGCATACAAGGCATGATCGAGAACAAAGAGATTTTTTAATCCATAGACAACTATAGCTATTCTATGAAGCGAATAATAAAGAAAGTAGCCGTACTTGGCTCGGGTGTGATGGGCTCGCGCATTGCCTGCCATTTCGCCAACATCGGGGTGCAGGTGCTGCTGCTGGATATCGTACCAAAAGAGCTGACGCCCGACGAAGAGAAAAAAGGCCTGACCCTGGAAAACAAAGCCGTGCGCAACCGCATTGTGAATAGCTCGCTGCAGGCAGCTCTTGCTTCTAATCCTTCGCCGATCTACCGCAAAGCTGATGCCCGCCTGATCCAGACAGGTAACTTTGAAGATAACATGAAGGATATCGCTACTGCCGACTGGACCATAGAGGTGGTGGTAGAGAACCTGAAGATAAAGAAGATCGTGTACGACCAGGTGGAGCAGTTCCGTAAGCCGGGTACATTGATCTCTTCCAACACATCGGGTATCCCAATCCATATGATGCTGGACGGCCGCTCTGATGATTTCAGAAAACACTTCTGCGGTACGCACTTCTTCAACCCGCCACGCTACTTAAAGCTTCTGGAGATCATCCCAACGCCTGAAACCGATCCGGCTATAGTTGATTTCCTGATGCACTACGGCGATCTATACTTAGGTAAGACAACTGTACTTGCTAAAGATACCCCAGCCTTTATTGCTAACCGTGTAGGTATCTATGCCATTATGCAAGGCCTGCAGGTAATGAACAAACTGGGCCTGAACGTAGACGAAGTAGACAGAATCTCTGGCCCGATCATCGGTCGTCCGAAGTCGGCTACTTTCCGCACACTGGATGTGGTTGGTTTGGATACTTTGGCAAACGTAGCAAACGGTTTATACCAGACTGGCGAGAATGATGAGTCGCGTGAGTTGTTCCAGTTGCCGGGCTACCTGCAGAAAATGGTTGAGAACAAATGGCTAGGCGATAAGACTGGCCAAGGCTTCTATAAAAAGACAAAAGACGCAAAAGGCAAAACAGAGATCCTGACGCTGGACCTGAACACGCTGGAGTATGGGCCGAAGCAGCGCGCCAAGTTCCAGAGCCTGGAAGTGCTGAAGCCGATTGAAGACCTTAAGAAGCGTGTTAAAGCTTTCTCTCAGCAATCTGATAAAGCAGCACAGTTCTTTAATGAGTCGCTTTACGGCTTGTTCCAGTATGTGAGCAACCGCATACCTGAGATATCTGACGAACTATACAGAATAGACGATGCCATGCGTGCCGGCTTTGGCTGGGAGCTTGGTCCGTTTGAGTACTGGGATGCCATTGGTGCCCGCGAAGGTGTGCAGCGCATGACCGAAGCTGGTTACAAGCCTGCAGCCTGGGTAGAAGAAATGCTGAATAGCGGCAAAGAGTCTTTCTACATAGTAGAGAATGGTCAGCGCCGCTACTACGACATCAACAGCAAAGAATACAAAGCCATACCTGGCGCTGAGAACTTCATTATACTTGATAACCTGCGAAGCAGCAATGTGATCTGGAAGAACAGCGGCGCAACTATAACTGACTTAGGTGATGGCATCCTGAACGTGGAATTCCACACGAAGATGAACACACTGGGAGGTGATGTGGTGCAGGGCCTGATGAAAGGAGTGGAACTGGCAGAGAAAGATTTCAGAGGCATGGTGGTTGGTAACCAGGGAGCTAACTTCTCAGCGGGTGCTAACCTGGGGCTGGTGTACATGTATGCGCTGGAGCAGGAGTACGACGAGATCAACTTCATGATCAAGCAGTTTCAGGATGCGATTATGCGCATGCGCTACTCGGCTATACCTGTAGTAGGTGCACCACATGGCCTAACACTGGGTGGTGGCTGCGAACTTAACCTGCACTGCGACCACGTACAGGCTGCCGCTGAGACCTATATGGGCCTGGTGGAGTTTGGGGTTGGTCTGATACCAGGCGGTGGTGGTACCAAAGAAATGACGCTTCGCGCTGCCGATATGTATACGGATGGCGACATAGAATACAATGACCTGAAGAACGTGTTCCTGACGATTGGTATGGCCAAAGTATCTACCTCAGGTAAAGAAGCAATAGACTTGGGTTACATGCGCAAATCTGACGGCATAACTATAAACAGCAACCGTTTGATAGCTGATGCCAAAGCGCAGGCTATACTTCTGGCTGAGGCTGGTTATACCAAACCGGTGCAGCGCACCAATGTAAAAGTACAGGGCAAAGGCGCGTTGGGTATGTTCCTGACAGGTGCTAATGCCATGTTCTCGGGTCGCTATATTTCCGAGCATGATAAAAAGATATCGGAGAAACTGGCTTACGTGATGTGCGGCGGCGACTTGTCTGCGGCTACAGAGGTGAGCGAGCAGTACCTGCTGGACCTGGAACGTGAAGCATTCCTGTCACTGACAGGGGAGCGCAAAACGCTGGAGCGTATCCAGAGCATCCTGACCACAGGCAAGCCGCTGAGAAACTAGTAACTATAGTATCAACTATAAAAGAGCATCAAAATGAACAATGCATATATCGTAGCCGGATTTCGTAGTGCCGTGGGTAAAGCGGGCCGCGGCGGATTTCGGTTCACCAGACCTGATGACCTGGCCGCTGATGTCATCAAACACCTTATGGCCTCTGTGCCAGCCTTGGACCCGGAGCGCGTAGACGACCTTATAGTTGGTAACGCTGTGCCGGAAGCAGAGCAGGGGCTCCAGATCGGTCGTATGATCTCTCTGCTTTCCTTACCGCTCTCTGTGAGTGGTATGACAGTAAACCGTTATTGCGGATCTGGCCTGGAAACTATAGCCATTGCAGCTAATCGTATTTCGGCAGGTATGGCCGACTGTATCATAGCTGGTGGTACCGAGTCGATGTCGCTGGTGCCAACAGCTGGCTGGAAGACAGTACCAAACTATAAAATTGCCAAAAGTAACCCAGACTGGTACCTGAGCATGGGCTTAACTGCCGAAGCGGTTGCAAACGATTACAACGTTACCCGCGAAGACCAGGATGAGTTTGCTTACCATTCACACCAGAAAGCGATCAATGCTATCAAGAGCGGCTTCTTTAAAGATCAGATCGTGCCGATAACAGTTGAAGAGACTTACCTGGACGAGAGTGGCAAAAAGAAGACCCGCAGCTATGTAGTAGATACCGACGAAGGTCCTCGCGCTGATACCTCTATGGAAGCATTGGCTCGCCTGAAGCCGGTGTTTGCAGCAGGTGGTACTGTAACGGCTGGTAACTCTTCTCAAACTTCGGATGGCGCTGCCTTCGTTATAGTTATGAGCGAGCGCATGGTAAAAGAGCTGAACCTGGAGCCGATCGCCCGTCTGATCAGCTACGCATCTGGTGGTGTCGATCCGCGCATTATGGGTATGGGACCAATCGCAGCGGTGCCTAAAGCGCTGAAGCAGGCAGGAATGACCCTGAATGACATTGATCTGATCGAAATGAATGAAGCCTTTGCTGCGCAATCTATTGCTGTAATGCGCCACCTCGATTTTGATCCTTCTAAGCTGAATGTAAGTGGTGGGGCTATTGCACTTGGTCACCCGCTGGGTTGCTCTGGTGCCAAGTTAAGTATACAGCAGTTCCACGAGCTTCGCCGCTTAGGTAAAAAGTATGGCATGGTAACAGCCTGCGTAGGCGGTGGCCAGGGTGTGGCTGGGATATATGAGCTTTTGAAATAGTAGCAAAAGCCCTAAAGTCCCCCTTTGAAGGGGGTAGGGGGATGATTACATATTTGAGACAAAATTTATCGGTTAACGATTGTCATCCCCAGCCCCCTTCAAAGGGGGACAAAAACTAACTATAACTGTATCCAAAACCTTAAAACATACATCCCATGGAAACTCAGAATAAAACCGCAATACTAAAAGGTGGTGAGTTCCTGATAAAGGAAACGAATCCGCAGGACGTATTTACGCCCGAAAATTTCAACGAAGAGCAACGCATGATGGCCCAGACCTGTCTGGACTTTGTGCGCGACGAAGTATATCCGCTGCTTGACAGACTGGACAACCACGAAGAAGGCCTGATGGAAAACCTGATGAAAAAAGCAGGAGAACTTGGCTTGTTCGCAGTGTCTATTCCGGAACAATACGGTGGCCTGAACATGGACTTTAACACAGCGCTGCTGGTAACAGAGTCCGTTGGTGGTGGCCATTCATTCCCGGTGGCTTTTGCGGCACATACCGGTATCGGTACGTTGCCAATTTTATACTTCGGAACCGAAGAGCAGAAACAGAAGTATATTCCGAAGCTGGTGAGCGGTGAGTGGATGTCGTCTTACTGCTTAACGGAACCTGGTTCCGGGTCTGATGCACTAGCTGCTAAAACCAAAGCAGTACTGAACGAAGCAGGTACGCATTACATCCTGAACGGCCAGAAAATGTGGATCACAAACGCTGGTTTTGCCGATGTGTTCATCGTGTTTGCACAAGTGGATGGCGATAAGTTCACTGGTTTTATAGTTGAAAAAGATTATCCGGGATTGAGCTTAGGTAACGAAGAGCACAAGATGGGTATCAAAGGTTCGTCAACGCGCCAGGTTTTCTTAACAGACTGCGAAGTTCCGAAAGAGAATGTATTGGGCGAGATCGGCAAAGGCCATTTAATTGCGTTCAACATCCTGAACATCGGTCGTATTAAACTATGTGCAGCTACGCTGGGTGCTGCTAAAAAAGTAGCTGACCTGTCAGTGAAGTATGCGAATGAGCGTCATCAATTTAAACTTCCTATTTCCAAATTCGGCGCTATACGTCATAAACTGGCAGAGCAGGCGATCAGAATTTATGCAGTAGAGTCGGCGCAGTACCGTGCAGGTATGGACATTTACCGCATGGAGCAGGAACTGATGGCTGCCGGCAAAGACGAGAACGAAGCATTACTTGGTGCTGCGAAGGAGTTTGCGGTAGAGTGCGCTATACTTAAAGTAGAAGGCTCTGAAGTGCTGGATTTTGTAGTAGACGAAGGTGTGCAGATCTACGGTGGTTACGGCTTCTCGGCTGATTACCCAATGGACCGTGCATACCGCGATTCACGTATCAACCGCATTTTTGAAGGTACCAACGAGATCAACCGCATGCTTACCGTGGATATGATCCTGAAGAAAGCCATGAACGGTGAACTGGATTTGATGGGACCAGCGCAGAATGTGCAGAACGAGTTAATGGCTATACCTGATTTTGGAAGCGAGGAGGAAGGACTGTTTGCTGCGGAGCACAAAGCCATCCGTAATCTGAAGAAAGCTATACTTTTAGTAGCGGGTACAGCAGTGCAAAAGTACATGGCATCATTGGCAAAAGAGCAGGAAATACTGATGCACATTGCCGACATGGCTATCAAAACATATGTGGCTGAATCTACTTTACTACGTGTAGAAAAACTGGTAAGCAATAGAGGCGAAGAAGCCGTAGCAAACCAGATCGATATTGTACGTGTGGTAGTGAATGATGCTGTTGATGCATCGTTTATAGCTGGTAAAGATGCTATTGCCGCGATGGCCGAAGGAGATGAGCAGCGCCTGTTATTTATGGGCTTAAAGCGTTTCACAAAGAAAGACCTGTTCAATACCAAGGATGCACGCCGTCGTATAGCAGCTGCCCTCATCGAGGCAAACGAATACGTTTATTAATTTCTGACCATTTATAGTTTAGAAAGGCTTTCTCTACAGGGGGAAGCCTTTTTGCTTTAAAATTGTATCAAAACTGAGTGCAAAATACGTAATTGAATAATTTTATACTTAGTCGGGGCAAAAGCTACGGCCGATTTTACGTATGCAGAAAAGCGCCTTAATTGTACCTAAATTTAACTATGAAAGTAACCTGTCTTATACCTTGTTATAACGAGCGTGAGCGGATTGCCCAAGTGCTGAATGTGATCATTGATACCAGCTATATTGCTCAGGTAATTTGTGTAGATGATGGATCAGAAGACGGAACAGCCGATTATATAGAAATGCACTGGCCGGAAGTGGAAGTGATACGCATGCCGCAAAATGTTGGTAAAACAGCTGCTATAAAGTATGGCTTAAAGTACGTGCAGCACGAGGTATTACTGATGATGGATGCTGACCTGCAGGATCTGAGAAAAGAAGAACTGGAAGCTGCTTTAGATGCCTATCAGCATTATACCGGAATTGATATGATCATTATGCGGCGCATTAACTCGCCCTGGTTTGTAAAATGGTACCGTAGCGATGTGCTGCTTTCCGGGGAGCGTATACTCCGAACAGCCGACCTGAAACAGGTACTAAAACAAAAGCTAAAGTGCTACCAACTGGAGGTTGCCATAAACCGCTACATGCTGCGCCACAAACGAGTAGTGCGCTGGATGCCATGGTCAGCTATGAATACCTACAAGGTTGATAAACTGGGCGTACTGGATGGTTCTAAAAAAGAGTTTATGATGTATGTGGATATTGTAAACTATGTTGGTTTTTCGCACATGTGCCTTCAACTGGCATCTTTTACCAAAAAGCTAAAGCATCATAAAACCACAAAACCAGCTAGAACTGATAATTATACTTTAAAACCTATTTAAGCTGTATGTGATGCAACCTAAGACCTGCTTCGCGTTTTTTAGGACGTACTACAACAGTTACATCTTTGTCTGAGAACCAGGCCGTAAAATCTTTTACATAAGCCAGTTCCTTGTCGTTCGCTACGTTCAGACGAACACCTTTCGCTGGTGTGGTTTCTCCGGTCTTGGTATCTATCTGGCGTAAGTATAAGTCATATTTACCTTCCAGTTCTTCCAGCGTTAGCAGGCTAAGGGTATTGCCGTTCATATAAGCGCTGTAGGATATACCTGAAAATACATCTTCGGCAGAAGCCTGCTGGTGCTTCATTAAAACAGAGCTCCAGGCAGAGTTCATGTATTCATCGTATGCGAACAGCAGCATCTCTTTAGCAAAGTATGGAGCATTTTTGCCACCTGTTGTATACTTCTTCTCAGCCAGCACAATTATTTGGTTATCTGCAGCCTGATAGATGTCGCTTAGGTAAATGTCTTCGAAACGCTTAGGCTTGTTCTGGTCTGTTTTATTAAGCCCATTTATTTTTGCCAGGTAATCAGCTGTAAACTTAAATTCCTCAGCAAATACCATGTCTTCGGCTTCAAAGTTAAAGCGTACTGTTTTTAAACTATGATATAAACCCGAAGTCTCTTCTGCTGTTATCACAGCGCCATAAAGTTGTCCGTCTGACATCAGTTTGAAACGGGAATCCATTATGTATACTTTCTTGCCATCAAACACTCCGCCTACTAATACACTCATTATTTTGGCCTTTGGGTCCTTCAGGTTGTACTGGCGCACTGTCAGGCGGTTCATGTTGTCAGAAATAAGGCTTAGGTGTTGGTCTCCCGCATTGTTAAGCTGCACATCCACCGACAAAATATCCCGCACATCGTTCAGGTTATAGTTGGTATCCTTGATCTTTGATAATTTCTCATCATACAACGAGCCGCTTATACTTCTGATCCTGTGGTTGCTATCGGCCTGCGTATGGTATACCAGTAGCTTTGAACCATCCTGTGAGAAAGCTACGCCCGGCTCGCGGTTAGATACAGGACTCTCCAGTAATAACTGTTTGTCTTTTAAAGCGCCGCTCACCAGCTCAACATAATACCCGTATAGTTGCTGTGTATGCCCAGTTTTGGTTTGTGCTACAACTATAGCTGCATCTTTGGAAGTATAAAATCCATATACAGTTTGCTCCGGTGTAAGCGGAATAGTCGCGCTCCACTGCTTTTTCAGGCCTGCCTGGTACTGCTCTACAGCATAGCTTCCATCGGCTTTGCGGCTAAGTATAACAAACTGTTCGGGGCCGGTAGGTATGGTTTTATTTGTAATGCGTTGGTTATACCTGTCTTCTGTTAGGTTTGGATGATACTCAAAAGGTGTCGTGCCTTTAGTTCTGGACTGACCATTAACCACACATGCCAATAAAGCAAAAACAAAAATGAAGAGCAGGTTTTTCACGGGTAAAATATTTTTAACAGAACTCAAACTTAAGATATAACACAGGATTAGTCAAATTTAAATAATGTTCAGAATCAACAAAGTATAAGCTATGGTAACCGCTTCGGAAAGAATAGGATTTAAATGAAAAGCGGAGCTATATAAGTATATTGAAGTAGTTAAGTATGAGCATCTTTTCAACGCCTGTCACACCTTAAAAAGCTTCTGTAGAATAAGAATAAAGCCGGTTCACCCAATTTGGGCTGATAGCTGTAACAAGTGCTAAGGATGCCAGTACATCTATGCATAGAAAAGAAATGAAGTTTATACTTAAAATACTATCATTCACAGCACTTTTACTGATAAGCAAATTTACCAAAGAGGACAAACTGATAACTACTCCTGCCGAAAACCCTCAGGTTATAGTTAGCACAGGGCAAAAAACTTATACACAGCAGCTGCCAATTCATAAAACCAGTGGCAAGCAACCGGGAAAAACTGTGCAGGCCCTTGTGACAACACAAGCAACTATAAAATGACGGATTTTAGCTGATACGGCTCCAGTTTACAGTATTAGCGCTCAACGACTGAATATGCCTGCGGATATTCTGATGTTCGGCATTTTCGAGTTGGGGGTCTTCGTGTAAGATATTCTGTGCGGCAGCACGCGCTTCCTGAAGTATAGGTGCATCTTTGGCAAGGTCAGCAATAAGCAGATCGAGCACACCGCTTTGTTGGGTTCCCATCAGGTCACCAGGCCCACGTAATTTCAGGTCGATGTCTGCAATCTCGAAACCATTATTGGTGCGTACCATAGTTTCCAGGCGGGTCTTACTGTCTTTGCTGAGTTTGTAGCCTGTCATCAGTATACAATAGCTTTGCTCAGCGCCGCGGCCAACACGCCCGCGTAGCTGGTGCAATTGTGATAAGCCAAATCGCTCGGCACTTTCGATGATCATTACCGAAGCATTCGGAACGTTTACGCCAACCTCAATTACGGTAGTAGCCACCATTATCTGCGTTTCGTTCTTTACGAAGCGCTGCATTTCGTAGTCTTTGTCCGGTGGTTTTAGCTTACCGTGTACCATACTTACCTGGAATTCCGGAAAAGCCCGCCGTATACTTTCGTAGCCATCCATCAGGTCTTTGTAATCCATCCCCTCCGATTCCTCAATAAGCGGATATACAATGTATACCTGGCGACCAAGATTAATCTGGTCTCTTAAAAACTGGAAAACCCGCAGCCGGTGCGAATCAAATCTATGAGAGGTAATGATCTCTTTACGACCGGCAGGCATCTCATCAATTACCGATACATCCAAGTCGCCATATAAAGTCATGGCTAAGGTGCGCGGAATAGGGGTGGCCGTCATCACGAGCACGTGCGGGATGATGCGTGGGTTCTTGCGCCATAGTTTAGAGCGTTGCTCTACGCCGAAGCGGTGCTGCTCATCCACAATACACAGACCCAGATTATGGAACTGCACCACATCTTCGAGCAGGGCGTGTGTACCCACGATCATTTTCATTTCGCCGGAGCGGAGTTGCTCGTGCAGTATCTTCCGTTCTTTGGTTTTAGTTGAGCCGGTTAGTTTGCCAATATTTATACCTAGTCTGTCTGCAAAAGCCTTCAAGCCAACATAGTGCTGGTCTGCCAGAATTTCAGTGGGTGCCATCAGTACTGATTGAGCACCATTATCGGCAGCAATCAGCATAGTAATAAAGGCAACTATAGTTTTACCGGAACCCACATCCCCCTGCAGCAGGCGGTTCATCTGCTTGCCTGAGGTCATGTCTTTGTGGATTTCCTTTATAACCCGCTTTTGAGCACCGGTCAAGTCGAAGGTCATGTGGTTTTTATAGAACTCCGTTACAGTTGGCACCTGCTTAAATATTTGACCGGCCAGATCTGCACGGCGAACAAATTTCTGGCGCAACAGGCGCAACTGTATATAAAAAAGCTCTTCAAACTTAAGTCTGAACTTGGCTGCGTTATACTTCTCCACCGACTCCGGAAAGTGAATGTTTTGAAGTGCAGTGCGTTTATCAATCAGGCGGTAATGGTCTATCAGGTCAGGCGAAAGCGTTTCCTGTATGTTGGGTGCAGCCAGCTTCAGCAACGACTCTATATACTTGGAGATTACTTTGCTGTCGATTCGGTGCGCTTTGAGTTTTTCGGTGGTATGATAAACCGGCTGCAGGAAAGCTGTGGTTTGCTTGGCTTCGCTCAGTTCTTCCAGCTCGGGGTGCGCCATGCTATACTTGCCGTTGAACTCGGTAGGCTTCCCGAAAACAATATAATCGGTGTGGTTCTTCAGTGATTTCTCCATCCACTTCACACCCTTAAACCAAACCAGTTCCAGTTCGTCGCCGGCTTCGTCTACCAGTGTAGCTGCCAGGCGCTGCTTACGGCCTTCGCCTAATAACTGCTTGCCCCGCACACGCCCACGCACCTGCACATACGGCATACTTTCATCAAGCTCGACAATGCGGTAAAACTGGGTGCGGTCCAGGTATCGGAAGGGGTAATGCTGGATCAGGTCGCCATAGGTATACATATTCAGCTCCTTCTGCAACAGCTCAGCGCGCTGCGGCCCTATCCCTTTTAGATACTCGATCTTTGTATGGAAGAAGTTACTCAAAACCTACGGGTAAATTATGAATAATGAATTAAGAATTATGAATGAGATAAAGATAACGAATATGTCTGAATCAGAATTTGCAGGATTGGTTTGATATGCTGGATTAAAATATATTAGTTACTTACTTAATTCCTTATTTATTAAATCAATTAGTTCTGAGAAGTGAACTATTGAATCTTCAATTCTTATTAATGTTTGGCTGCTAGTAGAGAAGTAATAACTACAAATAGTTATTACTTCTCTTCCCTCTTTTATTTCTCGCTTACTTCTAAGGTCAATTTCATTAAAGGAGAAGTTGTGGGCAAAATCATTCCTGTCTTTTCTGAAACTTCGTATAGTGTTCTCAAAATGTTCGAGTACCTTCGCTACATCACGTCCTTTAAGTTTATCGAGCACTTTCTTATTGAACTTAGTACCGCTTACTATTGCAAGTTTGTAGTACACATTTAGTAAGTGATAAACTATATCGGCTGCAGATACATAGTGATAAAAGAAGTTTTCAACTGAATAATCAAATAAGAACTTATTAGTCCTTATTGCTTTATCTTTTAAAAAAGGGAAAAACTCAGTAGAACCATCGTCAGTATTTTCAGCCCAATTTGTGTCAGGAATACCTCTTGAATAGTAAAACCTTAAAAGTACGTAGCTAAACTCTAACCTTCTAACCTTATTGTTAAATCTGTTTCTCCAAACTGTAAAGTCATTTTCCTTAATAAAGTCTTCAGAAGTATTGACACTCTTTACACTATCATTAGTTGTCAAATACAACTTAGAAAGTAATGGCTGAGATTTTAGTATTTCTATTCTCTCCTCTTTGGCAGGATATAGAAATGGCTCGTATTCTTTCTCTAGGTTTGTCATTTCTTAACAACCAGCAATTACTTCCCTTTCTGCCACTTCAACGTGTTCAGCAGGTGAATTACGTCTCTCTTTACAAATTCAATAACCGGGGCAAGCGAGTCGTTTTGGGTTGCGGTGCGGAAGTATAAAGCGCCGCGCAGGAAATGCTTGGTAGAATCAGTAACGTAGAACTGGAACTGGCTTGGTACTTCGCCTTCCAGTTCAAAAACAGAAGCTACTGCACCCGTTGGTGTTTTTACTTCGGTCTCTTCTATAGAGTAAGCCTTTATCTGGTGCTTGCCGGTTAGTTTACGAGCATCTTCTATCAAGCTGTTCAGCATTTTGTCGTTGCCTTGTAAATCCTTGTAAGTAAGCTGCACGTTTGCTCCCAGCCTCGGGTAAAGTATATTTATCCAATGGGGCTGTGCTATCAGCGACGAATCAGGGCGTATTTTAGCGTGGCTCGAAAACTCGAAAGTATACGGGTGCGCCTCTTTTAGAGGCTGGTATGTCTGGGCCGGAAGATCTATACGGTTATAGCCTTTTGGCTTCGGAGTATATTCTGTTCCACAGGAAACAACTGTAAGAGCAAGGGCAAACCATAACCCGAATTGTATCTTAGGTAACTTTGTGAGTGCGTTTCTTTTTACTTCCGACATTTATTTTTACTCGTTTTACGCGTTTGCTGTCTGCAGATTCTATAGTAAAATGAAACTGGCCATAGGTTATAGTTTCGCCGGATCTGGGAATCCGGGAGAAGAGCGACAGCATCAGTCCGGCTACAGATTCATTTTCACCTTTTATTTCATCAAAGGCATCAAAAGGCACTTCCGTTATCTTACAAAAGTCGTGCAATGAGGTCTTCGCATCAAAGATAAAGGTATTTTTATCTAACTGGGAGTAGATGATCTCTTCGTCGTCAAACTCGTCGTTTATCTCGCCTACAATTTCCTCTACTATATCTTCTAAGGTAAGCAAGCCCGCAGTGGCGCCATATTCGTTCAAAACTATAGCCATGTGCACATGCTTGTCCTTAAAGTCCTCGAAAAGGTCGGCAATGCGCTTGCTGTCCGGCACAAAGAAAGGGGCGCGCAGCAGTTGCTGCCATTTAAAATCCGGGCCTTTATCTATATGCGGTAGCAAGTCTTTTACATAAAGTATACCTTCGATTTTATCTGTGCTCTCCGAATAAACCGGCACACGGGAATAACCCCATTTCATAATTTCGGGGAGCAGTTCAGGTAACGTAAGAGAAGTTTTAAAAGCAATTATATCTATACGCGGCCGCATGATCTGCCTTACCGTAATAGAACCGAAGTTTACTACACCACGCAAAATGCGTCGTTCTTCTGGCGATGTGTCTTCATTTGTCAGTGCAACGTCAAGGCTATGCTTCAACTCCTGCATGGTATGGTTATAGCTACGTGCAGCATACCGGCTTTCGATCCATCCGCTTATAGCCATCAGTAATCTGGCTAAAGGTTGCACAAGTGGCCTCATTGCTGATAAACCGGGAGCAGCGCGTCGGGCTATAGTTAGCGGGTTTTTATGCGCGTATACTTTAGGCAGCACCTCCCCGAAAAACACGATCAGGAAAGTAGCGAAGAGCATACAGGCAGCCAACTCCATAAAACCTAATTTAGAGCCAAACAGTAACCAGGCAATGTAAGCAAACAGCGTAATGATGCTTACATTGATACCGTTGTTAATAATTAAAATATGAGTGAGCAGCTGGCGCGGGTCATCCAGTAAAGCAACGATGCGCTTATCTGTATGATGGGTGCTGTTTTTAAGCTTTTCCAAGTCTTGCTTCTGCAACGAAAAAAATGCTGCTTCCGCCCCTGAAGCAAGGGCAGAAAGCAGCAAAAGAATTGTACAACCAAGTATGGCTGCTATGTATTCAAACCTGAGTAAAGCAGACGTGTTTTGTAAATACTGCAGTAAACTATAACTCAGGGGGTCTCCAGGATCTATACTTCCCAAAATCTGATCTTTTAGTTAAACAATGGTTAGAACGGCAGGTCGTCTGGCTCGTCGTTCTGTGCAACACCTGCAGGAGCAGATGAGCTGCCGGCACTATAAGTACCAGCTGTTGCTGAAGAAGCAGCTCCCTGGTAATTACCACCACCATCCTGTGAGCCACCTTCTCCACGCGTAAGCATGGTCATGTTATCTGCCACAATTTCGGTAGAATAACGTTGGTTGCCCTCTTTGTCCTGGTATTGGCTGGTACGGATCTTACCTTCGATAAAAACAGACTGACCTTTGCGCAGATACTTTTCTGCTACTTCGGCCAAACCACGCCACAACACGATGTTGTGCCACTCTGTTTTTTCCTGCTTCTGTCCGTTCTTATCTTTAAAAGACTCGGATGTTGCTAAAGGGAAACGGGCCACAGCCACGCCGCCTTCTAAATGACGTACTTCAGGGTCTTTGCCCAGATTTCCGATAAGGATTACTTTGTTTACACTTGCCATGTCTTTTTTAGTTTAAATAGTTAATTAATTGGGCTACTCCGGCAACCAAGCCGGAGGCAAATATGGCTTACTGAACTACAAATTTAAGGATGAAAAAGTTCAGTTTATAAATGTAGTAAAATCTTGGCATCTTTCAAATAGTTGCTGATCAAAACTGGCTTCGGAAGCTCATCTATTTTTTCAGGGTCATAAAGGGCCAGTCTTGTTTCCTGTTCTACCTCCGGTTTTAACTTTTCCTCCAGCTTAATCAGGTAAAACTTAGCAGTAATTTTCTGATGGCTAAGTATATGCTTGTATTCTTTAAGTGGGGTTAATAAATGGTGGGCCTGTACAGGTATACCAGCAGCATTAAGTTCCGAGAGCAGAGATTCAGGTATAAGTTGTTTTTCTATACTTTCGTGCAGATAGAAGTCATATAGCCCTTGCCAGATGTCGCCCTCCAGGCGTTTGCGCATATAATACTGGCCTTGCCACTCAAATACCAGGTAATGGAAGTAACGTGGCCGTGCAGCTTTAGCCTTAGATTTTACAGGTAACTCCTGTACTAAGCCATGTGTAAAAGCAAAACAAGATTGCTGCAATGGGCAGAACAGACAATCGGGCATTATAGGAGTGCATTGAATGGCCCCAAACTCCATTACTGCCTGGTTATAAGTGTCGGGTTCAGCAGCGGGCACCAGCTTATCGGCCTGTTCTTGGAAAGTTTTACGCGAAGCAGGTACAGCAATATCTTCTGAAATGCCGAATACACGTGCCAGTACCCGGAAAACATTCCCGTCCAGCACAGCTACCTGTTCTTTGTAAGCAAAAGCGGCAACGGCAGCTGCAGTATAGCTGCCTACTCCTTTCAGTTTTAAAAGCTCGCTATAGTTATCAGGGAATTTGCTGCCGTACTCATTTACAATCTGTTTTGCTGTGTGGTGCATATTGCGTGCCCGGGAGTAATAGCCAAGCCCTTGCCACAAACGGAGTACCTCATCTTCAGGTGCGGCAGCCAGATCCTGAACTGTAGGGTAAGCTTCCGTGAATTTTATATAATAAGGTAGCCCTTGGTTTACACGTGTCTGCTGAAGTATAACTTCTGACAACCAGATGAAATAGGGGTTGGTAGTATTACGCCAGGGCAAATTTCTTTTGTGCCGGTTATACCAGTTAATCAACGTTTCAGAGAAGTAGGTGTAGTTATTAGCCATATACGGAGCTGCAGCATGTGGTAAAGTAGAACTGTTAAAGTTATAGTTTTGTTCTGTTACCTGCGCAAAGGTAAACAGGCAAGTATAGGTATAGTTGTGCAACTGCCGGGTAGAAAAGTTATATTTTAAGGTTGCAAGTACCTGACTATACGCGCTTAAGAGATAGGAATTTATGCTTAATAATTTAAGCGTAAAACTTTTACATATCGAAAAGTAAAACTACCTTTGTGCCCCGAAAATCACGGAGTTGGTGCAATTGCCATCTTTTTGTATTGGAAATTTAACATATTTTAAAATTTATAAAACTCAAGAAAGTGACTAAAGCAGAAGTAATATCAGAGATTGCTGATAAAACAGGGATTGATAAGGCTGACGTGCAATCAACTATCGAGGCTTTTTTCAAAGTAGTAAAAGACTCAATGGCTGATGGTAACAACATCTATGTGAGAGGTTTTGGTAGCTTTGTGAATAAGAAGCGCGCCAAAAAAGTTGCTCGTAACATCTCTAAGAATACATCTATTATTATTGATGAGCACTTTATCCCTAGCTTTAAGCCGTCTAAAACCTTTATTGCTAAGATTAAAAACAGCAAAAAGATTAAAGAACTGGCTCATTCTTAATTCTTTCGTATCTTTGCATCTTAATTTTGCAAATTACTAATTAACACCTACCTACTTTAGAAGGATGTCACGCAATCAGATCATTTTAGTTATTGTGGCTATTGCCCTGATAGCAGCTATGTTTTTACTGCCTAAAGTAGTTGTTAATGAAGGTGATAAGGATAATTTAGCCAAAAATGGTTCTGAAGCTGCAGTACCTGAAGGGCACTCAGCAGATGATGGCCATGGCCACGGTGAAGAAGCAGGAGCAGGTGCTACTGCAACAGCTGCTGACCCGCATGCTACTGCTACACCACAGCAACTGATGGAGCTGGCTACAGTAAGAGCCCGCTACAACAAAGCTACCGATAAGCAGCAGCGTGTATTGCTGGCAGCCGAACTGGCCGAAGCCTATGCCACTGCAGGTAAGTATGATAGCGCAGGCTACTACTTTGAGACAGTAGCAAAAGCAAGACCAGGTGAAAGAAGCTTTAAAAAAGCTGGCGACAACTATTTTGAAGGTTTTACTTACGCTGCCTCGCAGGAGCGTGCTGCTGAATTAGGTGCCAAGGCCCGTACTATGTATGAGCAGGTGCTGAAAAACAACCCGGCTGACCTGGATGCTAAAACCAATGTGGCAATGACTTACATAGCTAGCTCAAACCCTATGCAGGGTATAACACTGCTACGCGAAGTGGTTGCAACTGACCCGAACAATGAGAAAGCGGTCTTTAATTTAGGGATACTTTCTATACAGTCCAGGCAGTACGATAAAGCTGCTGAACGTTTTGAGCATCTGGTGAAAATAAATCCGGAGCACGTGGAAGGTAACTTCTACCTGGCTGTATCGCTGGCAGAGACTGGCAAAAAAGAAGAAGCAAAGGCCTTGTTTAACAAGGTGAAAACAATGAAAGATGACCCGGCGCTGATAGCATCAGTAGATGAATATCTGGCCCGTCTTAAATAGCATTAAAGAAATTATTCACAAATAAAAAACTTCAAGACTATGCCTTGCGGAAAGAAAAGAAAAAGACATAAGATCGCTACGCACAAAAGAAAGAAGCGCCTAAGAAAGAACAGACATAAGAAGAAGTAATTTCTTCTGCGTTTAAGGGAGCCCACTTTGCTACCGCAATGTGGGCTTTGGTCTATACATCCAACTAATCTTTGAGAGAAATTGAGTAATGAACTAATCATCAATTCTACTCAGGATGGAGAACGCATTGCACTCTTACAGGACAAACGACTTGTAGAATACCACTACGAGAAAAAAGATACCAACTATATTGTAGGTGATATCTTTTTAGGAACTGTAAAAAAGGTAATGCCAGGCCTAAATGCTGCCTTTATTGATATTGGCTACCAGAAAGATGCATTCCTGCATTATCACGACCTGGGGGCTAATATCAAAACACTTAACAAATATGTTAAGGTAGCACAGACTCAGAAGAACGCGTCACCGAAACTAAACCAGTTAAAATTTGAGCCTGAAATAGACAAGCTGGGCAAAATAGCTGATGTACTTAAAAAAGGACAGCAGCTGTTGGTGCAGATTGTAAAAGAACCTATTTCTACAAAAGGGCCACGCTTATCCTGTGAGTTATCTCTTGCAGGGCGATACCTGGTACTCGTACCGTTTTCGAACACGGTAAGTGTATCTAAAAAGATCGTTAGCAAAGATGAACGCACCCGTTTAAAACGTCTGATCACTTCGATCAAGCCAGAGAACTTTGGTGTGATTATCCGTACAGTGGCCGAGGGGCGTGATGTGGCAGAGCTCGACAGGGACCTGCGCAACATGCTTACTAACTGGGAAGAAGGTTTTAAAACGCTGAAAACGGCGAAACCTTGTGATAAAGTAATAGGTGAACTTGGTCGTTCTTCTTCCATTTTGAGGGATTTGCTAAACGAAAGTTTTGACAGCATAGTTGTGGACGATGTCCAGCTCTATGACGAGATCAGAACATACATCGGGAGTATTGCACCAGATAAGATGAAAATCTTAAAGCAGTACACCGGCAAAACCAAAACCTTTGAACACTACCACATCGAGAAACAGCTGAAGGCTGCTTTTGGCAAAACGGTAACTATACCAGGTGGCGGATACCTGGTAATTGAACATACCGAAGCGCTGCACGTGATTGATGTAAACAGTGGGAATAAATCTAATACCGAAGCCGATCAGGAGGCCACGGCTCTGAACGTGAATATGATGGCAGCCCGCGAAGTGGCACGCCAGTTACGTCTCCGGGATATAGGTGGTATTATTGTTATTGACTTCATTGATATGAAGTCGCCGGAAAACCGCCAGAAAGTATACGAGGTTGTAAAAGAAGAACTAAAGAATGACCGGTCAAAGTCGACAGTTCTGCCAATCTCAAAGTTCGGCCTGATGCAGATAACGCGTCAGCGTGTGAGGCCGGAGCAAAACATTATAACCGGAGAAGTTTGCCCTACGTGCGGCGGTACCGGAAAAATAACAGCCAGTATACTGGTTACTGACGAAATTGAAGCAGCTGTAGACGACCTGCTAGTAAGCCACAACCAGAAGAACCTTACCATTTATGTACACCCGTTTGTATATGATTATTATACTAAGGGTATCGTATCGAAGCAAATGAAATGGTTCTTTAAGTACTTCAGGTGGGTGAGCTTGGTTAAAGATACTTCGTTAGGCATCACTGATTTTAAAGTGATGGATGACCGCGGCGAAGAAATTGAATTACGCACCAGTTTCGCAGAGGAATCTGAGCTGCTAGAAAAAGAAGATTAAACTATAAAATAAAAGAGCCGCCCTTAACAGTTTGGGGCGGCTCTTTTATTTTAGCTCTTTATTCTACTTTAGAATTTCACGCCGAAGTCAATCGAAACGCCTGAGTTCTTAAGTGAGATGTTATCATCACCAAGCCTGTCTTCATAATAGCCGTTATCTATATTAGACAGACCCCGGTGATAGGTAAGACCGGCAAACAATTTGGTGCTTTCGCCAAACTGAAACTCTGTACCGCCACCCAGCAATACATCAGCTTCAAAAACATTGAAACGCTTGGCAGTCTTTTCACCGTCTATAATTTTTTTATCGTTTACCTTGCCAGCTACTTTTGTGTTAAGAGAACCACCCACCTGGAAGTATAAAATAGTAGATGGTGCAATCTCGTTGGTAAATAGCTTTAGCGTTACAGGAAGCTCCAGGTATTGAATGGCAATATCGTCTTTGCCTGACAGTACAGTAGTTGAGCCATCGGTGTTTTCACGGGTATAGTTATAAGTAATCTCGCCACCTTTGCTTCTATATAATAAGCCCGTACTGAATGCGTAATTCTGGGCAAAGAAGTAGTCTGCTATCACGCCTACACCGAGGCGCAGGTTACTGTTTTCATTATCAAAATTATACTTGTCGTCGGCTATAAAACGATTACTTGATATGGTAGGTGAAATCATCAAACCTATCTCGACCTGGGCAAAAGCACCGTAGCCGAAGCATAAGAAAAGGAGTAAGAGTGTAAGTTTCTTCATTTGAATAAGTGTTTGTAATATTCGTGTTACCTTAGTACGTAGGAACCTGCTATTTTTGTACAAAAATAAACAGTAATGTCATATAGATTATTATATATAGCGATTGTTCTTTTTCTGGCCAGCTGCCAGAAGAAAGGCTGCGAACTGCCGGATGATATTGAAGATATACCTGTAGATGTAAAGATAGATCGTCTGGAGAAGGATTTCTTCGCTATTGATAATGAAAAACAGGTAAGAAGTTTCCTGCAGGAAGAACCGCTTTTTGCAAACAAATTTCTGCAGCAAAACCAGTACCCACACGATTCTATACTTGTAAACTCACTTTTAGGGCTTGCTACAAACCCGTCGCTGGACTCCCTGGCGCAGCAGGCTGTTAAAAAGTTTGGGGATATGACCGAAGAGGAGAAGCAACTGGAAACTGCTTTCAAGGTTATCAAATATCATTACCCTGATTTTAAGGAACCCGAAGTAAAAACGTTTGTGTCCGGCCTAAGCCAGGACTTGATGGTGTCGGATAGCCTGATCGTTTTTGGTATTGATTACTTTATAGGCAAGGATGCTATGTATCGTCCGGATACATACGATTATATCCTGAAGCGATACGAGCGACCTAACATGGTGCCGGCAGCTATACTTCTGCTTTCCAACAGGTTCAATAAAACTGATTTCCTGGACAGATCAATGCTATCGGAGATGATAAATGCAGGTAAAGCCTATTACTTTGTTCAGACTGCTATGCCTTGCACGCCTGATTCAACTATAATTGGCTATAGTGGGCAGCAGATAGCGGATGTACATCATAACGAAGGAAAAATCTGGGCTCACTTTATAGAGAAAAGCTTGCTGTATGAAAAGAACCCGTTTCAGGTGCAGAAGTATATGGGCGAGCGCCCAAGCACACCTGAAATTGATGCGACTGCTCCCGGGCGTTTAGGTGCCTGGGTTGGTTGGCAGATCGTACGCAAGTATATGGAGCGTAACCCGGAGGTCTCTTTGCCGGAACTGATGGCTGATAAAGATTTTAAAAAGATCTTCAACGAATCGAAGTATAAACCGGAGAAGCGCTAACTGCTTTCACTGCCCTGTAAATGCGCATTACTATACTTCACCAGCACCACGCAAACCCTGATTGCCCGGCAACGTGCAGGCAGTATTCTTTTATGGAGCAGCTGGCACAGCGGCACAAAATTACGTTGGTTGCCACCAATGCTTACCGTAAGCTGCGCCAGCAACAAAAGTATAGCTGGGTGCCGGAAGGAGTGGAGCTGAAAGAATGTACTGTAGACTATGCCAATAAAATGGGAGTGGTAATGCGCCTGCTCTCCTTTGTTGGTTTTGCAGCCTGCTCTTTTTACAAGTTGATGCGCCTCCCGAAGCAGGATGTGCTGTGGGCGGTTTCGGTGCCGTTATCGGTGCCTTGGGTAGTGGCGCAGGTAGCGCGGTTGCGAAGTGTGCCGTGGGTTTTTGAAGTGCAGGATCTTTGGCCGAGTTTTCCGATACAGATGGGAGCTGTGAAGTATAAATGGATGCAGCAACTGCTTTATAAAATGGAGCTGAGCCTGTACCGTAGTGCCAACCAGATCATTACACTTTCGCCGGACATGACAGCTTATGTAGTTGCACAAGGTATAGACCCGGCTAAAGTAAACACTATACTTAATGGTACTGATATACTTACTGCTGATGCTGTAACCGATGCGGATGTAGAGGCATTAAGAAACAAGCATAATTTACAAGGCAAGCAGGTAGTTTTGTTTGCCGGTACGTATGGCCGAGCTAACGACATCCCAAGTATAATGAAGGCAATTGAGCTGCTGGCGCAAGAGCAGGATATTGTTTTTATACTTGCCGGTACTGGTTACTATGAATCGCAATTGCAGGTACTTGCACAGCGCACACCTAACTTACTGTTGCTTCCGCCTCAGCCCCGCGACCAGGTATTCAGCCTTTTTAAGTTAGCTGCCCTGGCGTTGGTGACATTTAATGATTTACCTGTACTGGAATCTAACTCTCCTGCCAAATTTTATGATAGCCTGGCCTGTGGCACCCCGGTTATAGTTACCAACCCCGGCTGGACAAAGGCTTTTGTAGAAAAGTATAGCTGCGGCTGGTACTCGCCGGCAGAGCAACCTGCTATACTTGCACAAACTATACAGCAAGTTTTAGGAAATACAGATAAGCTGAAAGAAGCAGGTGAGCATGGTTCAACTATAGCCCGTAAGTTGTTCGACAGACAGCAGTTAGTTAAAGAAATGGAAGCTATACTTGAGAAAGCAGCTTTTTCTAACTCAGATAAGCAGTTAAAAGAAAGTATAGCTGAAGTATAAGCTATTACTTACTTAACATCTCTCTAAAAGATTCTTTGCCCAGAGGCAGCTGTTTCAGGTTGTTGATCAGTAGCAATGCGCGATCTATACGAAGCTGGCTGCTTTTAACCCCGCCTACATAGTAAATAATGTAGCGCTGCTTGCCAGGTGGAAGTAATTCGAACCGCCGCTTGCCTTCAGTGTCCTGGTTAAGCAACTCTTTCAGTTCTTCAGGTACTTCCATTCCATATTCAGTTGTGTCTTCTTGTAGCGTTATCTCTACTTTGTCGCCGCTCTGCAGGCCCAGTTGTTTTAACTGTTTGTTATTGATGCTGATGTAGCCGCTTCCGCCACCTAGTGCCACCAACCCACCCTGAAAAGTGAGTTTATTATTGATAGTACACAGCACACGTACTTTAAAAGTACCACCCAACTGCTGCACCACTACAGGCGGAACTTCTATATAATGGCCCGGCAGATGTGGAAGTTTGTTGATTAGGGTTTTATAGTTTATAGTTGGCATAATATTAAACAGCCGGCGTTATAGTTGGAGCTGAGCTATAGTTTGTTACTTCGCGGTTGCGGTCGGCCCAATATGCCCAGATAATAAGCAGCCACTGCATTTGCCCTCCCCAGGCTACGGCATCCATACTTAGCGGCACCGGCCCGAACAAATTCATGAAGTAGATAACCACCAGAAACGCTACCAGCGCCCAGAAACTATAGCTGCCGGTTTTGTTCTTCGCTTTAGTAGTGCGCAGGTATAGCCACAACCCAACTATAAACAGCAGCCCTTCTACAAGTATAGTTACTATAGTTGATGTCCAAAGGCCAAGGCCTAGCATTGGCGAATCACCGGGATAAAGCGGAAGGTCTGGTACGTGAACTATAAGATCTAAAAGCCAATGGCTGATAACAATTAACCCAAGTATAACTGCTGATTTTCTATCTTTTTTGATGAGCCAGTAAACCAACCCGAAAAGCAAGCCCCAGCCCAGCACCAACAGCAAACTATGAGAGATAGGATAATAAGTAAACTTAAGCGGTACCAATACGCCCGGCTCCGGTGCAATCTGTGCGTGCTCCAGGTTTATCAGCAGTAGTGTAGGCCAAAGCAGATCCAGGAATTGCGCAGCCAGGAACAAAGTGCCAAGTGATGGTTTTGGCGCTGCCGCCTTACCTGCTAGACCAACTGCAAAATGACCTAGGAACATGGGGGTGGGTTTAGTTTAGTGCTTACTATATTTTAATTCTTGAAAGTAGATATACAGTAAATAAGCTTATATTAATTTGAGCCAACTTCAACAGCTAAGTTAAATTTATTATCCTTCTGTATCTGATATTCATTTTTATCAAACACACTCAGAATATATTCATTTAGAGCATCAGAATCAGGGATACCGATGTTGATAAGTAAGATCGGCTTTTTGTTTCTTTCAATAGGCAGAGGAAGTAAATCGAAGAAAACATATTCCTCATTTAATTTCTTTAGAACAGATAGCTTATTTGACCTAAGTTCTGTTAAATAACTATAAGTTTTTCCGTCTTTGTCGTCAAAGGCTATTATAGAAAGTATCATGTTGTCAGGTTGGATCTCAAAATGCTTTGCCTGCCAGATATATTGTGCATTAATATTGAGTTCTGTCTTGATTCTCTCAGTAAGTGTTGAGTCTGTAATTTCACGGGTACTTATTTTCCTAAGATCAACTTTTTCATTCCCTAAGCTATAAAAATCTGACTCATCCCGTGGCACTGGCCTATCAGGTGTAAAGACGGCTATAAGAGCGTCTGAAATATTAGCAGATAGGTACTCAACTCTTTTGAATTTCAGGTTAGCAATGTGTTTATGATTGCTATTAAATGTGATGAGGGAATCTTTATGGCTAAGGTCGAAATATTGCTCAACTATGTACGAAGGAAGTCTATAACGACCATTTTCTTCATCTTCATAAATAACAGAGTCTGCTTTATCTCTTAATGCAAAAAATTGTTCAGTTGACAGAGGTATTTTGGAGCCCATGTGAACATAAAATTCATTTGTCTCAGGGAAATAATATGTTTTGTCGATATATAATAAAGAATCTTGGCTATGTTCTTTGAAACCTTGATTGGCAGAACTTCCTTGTTCTGCATCTACTTTAGATTCACCTTTTTTATCTGATGAACATGCCGATATAAAAACTAATATTAAAAGTAGAGCTATAGATTTCATTGTCGCTTTATTATATAGTACAAGTTAAATGAAATTTATGACCAACAAAAAAGCCTACCGCAACTATAGTTACAGCGGGCTTTATAATTTACAAGTCCAGCAAATCAAATTCCACCCAGTTTGTTCTCAGGGTCATCGGGTATGTTAGGGAAGTTTTTCTGGAAAAAGGCGCAGAAGTGGGTAAGGGGGCATTCTTCGCATTTGGGACGGCGCGCGATGCAGATGTAACGGCCATGAAGTATAAGCCAGTGGTGTGCCTTGGCAATTAGCTCTTCAGGAAGGTTGCTTACCAGTTCGCGTTCTACTTCCAGTGGCGTCTTCGCTTTTTTATCTACCAAACCTAGCCTTTTACTAACCCTGAACACATGCGTATCTACGGCCATGGCCGGCTGGTTCCAGATAACCGACACTATAACGTTGGCTGTTTTGCGACCTACGCCGGGTAGTTTTACCAGTTCCTCTACCGTGCTGGGCACCTCGGAGTTAAACTGCTCTACCAGCATGCGGCCCAAACCTGCTAGGTGCTTTGCCTTGTTGTTCGGGTACGATATACTTCTAATGTATTCAAATATCTCCTCCGGTGCGGCGGCCGCTAAGGCCTCTGGAGTAGGATAAGCTTCGAAAAGGGCAGGCGTAACCATATTTACGCGCTTATCGGTGCATTGCGCACTTAGCACAACGGCCAATATAAGCTCGTACGGGTTGGTATAAGCCAGTTCAGTCTCAGGCTCCGGAAAGTTATTCGTAAAATAATCGATCAGGAGCTTGTAGCGTTCTTTTTTGCGCATAAAAAAAGTTTGCAGTCGGTTAAGACTGCAAACTTAAGCTTTTTGAATAATTCAGGATATTATTTATAGCGCGGTCGCTCGGGCTTTTGGTGGCGCCGTCTAATAGTCTTTGGATCAGCAGGAAGTCGGAGCAGCCTTCGGCCAGCTCGTTGTCGTGCATAAGTGCTACCTCCAGCTGCTCGCAGGCATTTTCAGCCAATTCGTTGTACACATACTGGATAAGCTCATTCTGAGTAGATGTTTTTATCATAAGCAATATTACCGTTTAGCATCTTCTTCCTGAGATTGATAAGCGCATAGCGCATACGTCCCAAGGCTGTGTTGATGCTCACACCGGTTGCGTCTGCTATCTCCTGGAAGCTCATGTCGGCGTAATGGCGCATCATAAGCACTTCCCGCTGCGATTGTGGCAGCGTCTGGATTAGCTCGCGCAGACGGGCAACGGTGTCTTCCTGTATCTGCAGCGACTCGGCAGAGTCGGCGGCAAATGCAAGCGTGTTAAACACATTGCTGCCATCTTCCAGCGTGATCATCGGGCTTCGCTTCTCTTTCCTGAAAAAGTCGATTGCCAGGTTATGGGCAATACGGCAGATCCAGGAGGAAAACTTGCCTTCTTCATTATACCGTCCGCTCTTCATGGTGTGGATCGCTTTAATAAAAGCATCCTGCATCAGGTCTTCGGCTGTATACGTGTCTTTAACAATCAAAATGATTGTTGTAAATACTTTGTTCTTGTGTCGGTTTACTAACTGTTCGAACGCATTCTCATTACCTGAGATGTAGAGCGATACTAAAGCTGAGTCGCTCATCTGGGTAGTTGTATTCATCGTAAAGCTACATTAGTTTAACGTAGAGCTTTAAATCATATTGTGCGTTTTAGAGGTTTTGAACAGTTTTATTTAAGAAGTGTAAATCAAATATATGTAATGCTTTTTATTTGTGCAACAGGTACTGGTAGTTCAACTGCAAAAAATCCCCGCGCTCCTGTATCAGTTGCACCTGTCTTTTCATTAGGGCCCCACATATAGTAAGAAGTATACGTTAGTAAAGTATAAAAGAGTATGATTTTAATTTAATTTATTTATCCACATATAGTAACCTGCTGTATATTAATATATTAAATTAAGAATTCTCTATAAAACATACTCAATGCCAACTATATTTTGCAATTGGTAGACGCATAAAAAAAGCCCGTAAGAGTACAGGTATAGCTGTATCCTTACGGGCAAGAAACTAGATTCTGTTTACAAAATTTTTTTAGATCGCCTGGAAATCCATTAGGCCTAAACGCATCTGGAAAACCTGCGCTATACTGGTTGCTTTCTGTTTTATCTCATCAGCTCTCGCTCCTTCAAAAAGCTCATCAACAGTTTGTGTAAACAGCTCCACCCAGCGATTAAAGTGCTCACGCGATACCGGCAGGCGCATATGTTTCGGGAATGGCTGACCTTTATACGCCATACTTCCAAATAACACAGTGCTCCAGAAGTTATACATTACAGGCAGGTGGTGGTCCCAGTCTACCTTGGCAAAGTCGTTAAAGATAGGCCCAAGTACATCATCCAGGTTTACGTGATCATAAAACGTATCTACCAACAGCTTTATATCTTCTTCGTTTTCTATATCCCGCTTCATTATATGTAATTCTTAATAGGTATGCTTTTTTACGATGCAAGTATAGCTTATGAGCTGCAGCTATAAAATGACATTAGTCAACATCCTGAAACAGAGCAGAACCATTAGGGCAATAAAAAAGTCCTTCGCCAGGCAAATGTGCCTCACGAAGGACTCTCTGAAAAGTATGTTAGTATAGTAGAGTTTTATTCCCTGGTATATTTTTTTAAGCGGTTAAGTATAAGTAGTATGCGGCGGTTAATTTCGCGTTCTTCTACTGGCTTGCACTGTGCCGATAGGCTGGCAGGTGCCTGTAGTTTCTGCTCCAGAGCTTGCAGGTGTTCTAAATAGCATTCCAGTGTAGTGCAGGAAACATTCTTAAGGGTTGCTTCATCTGAGCCTGCTGCACCGTTTTTTATATTAATAGCTTTTGCTATTTCTGCGTTTATCAGCTTAGTTACGTCTGTGCTTGTCGTAATTTCCTGCTGGTACACCTTCTTCTCGATGCTTCCTAATAAACTTTTGATGTCCAGTAATTCCATAGTGTCAATATCTAAGAGTAAAAAATATAAAGAGCGTATGCTTCCTTGCTCCTGAAAGTACGAGACCAGAGCATACCCGTTAAACAAAAAAGGTAATGTTTACAATATGATCATTTTGCGTGCGCTGTTCTTAACAAGACCCTAACAGAAATGCGATGCTGGCGCACACACAGAAAACGGAAGCAGTTGCTGAGGGATGTTTCCCGTTCTCTAAAAAGTTATACTTCTAAGGTGATAGCCTTGTTACAGAAAAAACGCTAAAAAAAGTAAGTTATTATCTAGCTGTTTTATAAATGGTTTTAAACAAGTGATTTACACAGAATAAGGCCTGTTTTCAATTTGGTGCAAACAAAAAATTAATTAGTAAAAGGTAAGCGATAAGACAACTTAAACAAATTTGGAGGGTGGCATACTAAAGCGATTGTCTTGCTGCTTACCTTTGTGTTTTGCTATACTTTCTCAGCGGGGAGCCCAAGTATAGTACAACAGGTTTAGGAGGTTATAATGAAAGAGAAGAAGGGAAATGTCGTGGTAAAACACGACCCCTATGCCGTGCTGCGGCTACCTGAGTTCCGGTTATATATTTCAGCAAGGTTATGCATTACGCTTGCCATGCAGATACAGGCCGTTATAGTTGGCTGGCAGATTTACGACATCACCAAAGATCCTTTTTCACTTGGGTTAATTGGCTTGGCTGAAGCTATTCCATCTATAGTTGTATCCTTATATGCCGGTTATCTGGCCGATATGGTGCCGCGTAAAAAAATAATTATGGTGGTAGTATCGGTACTGATGTTGTGCTCTGCGGCCTTGCTATACTTTACCTTAGATATGAGCCAGGTAATTGCGCTGTTTGGAGTACTGCCTATCTACGTGATCATTTTTATTAGTGGTATTGCACGTGGCTTTATGAACCCTGCCGTGTTCTCTTTTATGCCGCAGCTGGTGACCGGAAAGCAACTATACGCCAATGCCATTACCTGGAGCAGTACTACCTGGCAGGCAGCATCATTGGTTGGGCCGGCTATCGGGGGATTGGTTTACGGCTTTTATGGCATAACTGCTGCCTATGCTACCGATGCTATACTTGTATTCCTGTCGCTGGTATCTTTTGCTTTGATAGGAGCCAAACCACTACCTGAAAATATAAACCCGCAGAACCTGAAAGAGAGTCTGCGCACAGGTATAAAGTTTGTGTTCGGGAACCAGGTTATACTTAATGCCATCTCGCTGGATATGTTTGCGGTGCTGTTTGGTGGTGCGGTTGCGTTGTTGCCTGTTTTCGCTTCTGATATTTTAAAGATAGGGCCGCAGGGTCTTGGCTTCTTACGTGCTGCACCAGCAGTTGGCTCTGTGGTTATGGCTGTCTGGATGGCTTACTATCCGATAACCGTACAGGCTGGTAAAAAAATGTTGTGGTGCGTTGCCGGATTTGGGGTGAGCCTTATTTTGTTTGGGTTCTCCACTAACTTCTGGTTTTCGCTGGTAATGCTTATACTCAGTGGTGCTTTTGACAGCATCAGCGTGATTATACGCTCTACCCTTATCCATACCCTTACCCCGGAATATATGAAGGGCCGTGTGTCCTCAGTGAACAGTATTTTTGTTGGATCTTCTAACGAGATTGGAGCTTTCAGGGCTGGTGCTATGGCAAAGTTAATGGGGGCTGTGCCTTCGGTAGTTGTTGGTGGGTTAATAACGTTGGGCGTGGTAGGGATAACAGCAGCAAAAGCCGACAAACTGCGTAACCTTGACCTGCACCCTGAAACAACCTGATTATACTTATACTTTTAAAACAGCAACGGCCCTGCAGATCTGCAGGGCCGTTGCTGTTTTGAGCTGCTTACTTCTCTGATTTTTCCTTTTCAGTGGTTGCGGCAGCTTTGTTGGCTTTGCGTGGGCGTCTGTTGCCGTAAGTGCCTTTGGTAATTTTACCTTTCCTTGATTTTCTATCTCCTTTTCCCATAATTAGTTTATAGTTAGTTAGGTTTTTACCAATCATACGGGTAAGGTATAGCCACAGGTTATAGTTAGCTGTGCCTCTACCTTATCAGTTTATACTTACTCCAGCACAATTCGCTGGTATACTACCTTGTTACCTGCAGTGGCCGACAGAAAATAAAGTCCTCTGTATTGCTTCAGTTCGTTTAAAGGCAGCTCTAATGCATGGCTGTCACCTTTAACTGTTTTAGAATACACCACACGCCCGGCCATATCTTTAAGTTGCACCAGGGTTTCAGTGTTTGCTACGTTACTGAGCGTAATAGTACAGTCGCCGTTTCGGCAAGGGTTTGGTAAGAGCATTACCTGCATGGCGTCTCCTGTTTCCCAGTGCACAGCTATAGTTTTAGAGTAGCTGAAAGCATTGTCGTAATCTACTTGTTTTAACCGGTAGTAGTTAATTCCTTTCAAAGGGTCTTTATCTGTGAGCTTATAGCTGGCTGGTAAAGATGTAGTGCCACTGCCCTGAACTGTACCTATACTTGAAAAATGATTGCCATCCGGGCTGCGTTCTACATCAAAGTGGCTGTTGTTTAACTCACTTGCCGTTTCCCACTCCAGGTTAATGCCGCTTTCTGTCGCTTTGCCTTCAAAGCTTGTAAGTTCTACTGGCAGGGGTTCAATAATTCCACAGTTAAAAGATTCATCAAAAACGATATCTACCATTTCTTTGCTACCGTCTGCATACGTTATAGTAACTTTTAGCTTCCCATCTTTAAAGGAATTAGCATTTACTGCAAAGACTATTGTCTGCAATGTTGCTGTAATGTCAGCATCGGTAAGCGTAACAGGTGGCCCCTGAACCTGATTAATCGTTATTTCGGTAACATTTTCACAGATATCCTGGAAGAAAAGCTCTACATCAAGCTGCTCATTCTGTGGCCCACCGGGCTGCTCTGGTCTTGGTGTTACACTTACATATCCAACAGCAGAACATCCATCAGGAGTAATGTAATTACATGGCTGGTCGGGTAGTTGGTTTGTTTGGGCCAATACTCTGCTAATTGTTAAGGAAGGGAGAAGCAGAATAATAAGTACTAAAAGGCGGGTAAATTTTTTCATAGTGTGGGTATCTGGGTCTAGTCTCACGTAGCATCAGCTGAATACCCGGCATTAGTCGGTAACGAAGAACACTGGCCTTTAAGCGGGGTGCGGCGCTAAGGCCGGCGTAGAGGAGATTAGCTGCAAAGGCAACTAATTGCTGAGTGCATCGGCGGTGCAATCTCAGGCACGGCCTGTGGTAGACTTAAATAGGCAGAAGCTATACACAATTGTACGATTGCTATTCTTTCACGTTAAAATAACAAATGTGACGCTGTCAAAAGTAGTACAAATTATAACCAAAGCGGATAGTATAAGCTATAGGAATGAGTTATTGAAAAGCTAAACCTTTTTAAGCTTGACGCTGTTACAAAAAGATGCTTTATTCTATCGCTATAGTGGTTTTTAACAGAATTGCTTTTATAAGAAGTATAGGATAAGGCATACCGGATAAACTGCTTCTAAAAGAAGGAGGGGATTCGTAACTTTACACAATTATAAAAGAACGAAAATTGGCTCTGGCAACACCTTTATAGTTGCTGAAAAGCTGTCGCTACTATGGCAATAACTCCCGAATACAACCTCGACGAACTCGATGCACGTCAGAATATAATTATAAAAGGTGCGCGGGTTCATAACCTGAAAAACCTGAGCGTGGCCCTGCCACGCAATAAATTTATAGTTGTTACCGGCCTTTCCGGCTCCGGCAAATCTTCCCTGGCTTTCGATACACTTTATGCCGAAGGACAGCGCATGTACGTGGAAAGCCTAAGCTCTTATGCGCGCCAGTTCCTGGGCCGTATGGATAAACCGGATGTAGATTACATTAAAGGTATTAGCCCGGCCATTGCCATCGAGCAGAAAGTAAGTATAAAAAATAACCGCTCTACGGTTGGTACCAGCACCGAAATCTACGATTACCTGAAATTGCTCTATGCACGAATCGGTAAAACTTTTTCGCCTGTTTCCAGGGAGGTTGTTAAAAAAGATTCGGTAGCTGATGTAGTGGACTTTATTTTTTCGCTGGAAGATGAAGCCCGTGTAATGATCCTGGCCCCGCTGCTGCAGCACAAAGAGCGTTCGCTGGCTAAAGAACTGGACCTGCTCCTGCAAAAAGGTTACTCCAGGATTTACGCTAACGGAGAAGTATACTTTATTGAGGAACTGCTGGAGCAGAAGAATCCGAAGCTGGGCAAGGAAGTATATATCCTGATCGACCGTGCGGTGATCTATAAATCTGATGAAGACCTGCAATTCAGAATAGCCGACTCGGTGCAGACAGCCTTTTATGAAGGACATGGCGAGTGCCGTGTGAAGTATGGCGACGGTGAAGAGCGTGTGTTCTCAGATAAGTTTGAGTTGGATGGGATGGTGTTCGAAGAGCCTTCGGTAAATTTCTTCAGCTTTAACAACCCGTATGGCGCGTGCCAGACCTGCGAAGGTTTCGGAAGCGTGTTAGGAATAGATCCGGACTTAGTGATTCCGGACAAAAGCCTGACTGTATACGAAGGAGCCATTGCCCCGTGGAGAAGCGATAAAATGAACGAGTGGCTGCAGCCGTTGGTAAAAAATGGTATACGCTTCGATTTTCCGATACACCGCCCTTACAACGAACTAACCGAAGCCGAGCAGGAATTGCTCTGGACAGGTAACAAGTACTTCGAAGGGCTGAACGATTTCTTTAAACATATACAGGCACAGACCCATAAAATTCAGTACCGGGTTATGTTGTCGCGCTACCGTGGCCGCACCACCTGCCCAGACTGTAAAGGCTCTCGCCTGCGCAAAGATGCCAGCTATGTGAAAGTGAACGGCAAAAGTATAACCGACCTGGTGCTCATGCCGATTACGCAGGTGCTGCCATTCTTCCAGAACATTGAGCTTACCCAGCATGAGCAGAACGTAGCCGACCGACTGGTAACAGAAGTGGCAAACCGTTTAGGTTACCTGGAGCGTGTAGGCTTAGGCTACCTGACGCTGAACCGTTTGTCAAATACTTTATCGGGTGGCGAGAGTCAGCGTATAAACCTGGCAACTTCACTGGGTAGTGCGCTGGTAGGTTCCATGTATATCCTGGATGAGCCAAGTATAGGCCTGCACCCGAAAGATTCTGAACAGTTAATAGGGGTACTGCGCTCGTTGCAGCAGTTGGGCAATACGGTTATAGTTGTAGAGCACGAAGAAGAAATGATGCGTGCCGCTGATCAATTGATAGATATTGGTCCGGAAGCAGGCTCGGGTGGTGGTAACCTCATGTTCCAGGGTACTTTAGATGAACTCACAAAAAAAGCTGATACCTATACTGCCCGGTATCTGAGTGGCCGCATGGAGGTGCCCGTACCAACGCAACGCCGCAAATGGCGCAATGCAATTGAGATAATCGGTGCCCGCGAAAACAACCTGAAGAACCTGAGTGTAAAGGTTCCGCTGGATGTGATGACGGTAGTAACAGGTGTAAGTGGCTCAGGTAAATCAACGCTGATCAAGAAGATTTTGGCCCCAGCGATGCAGAAGCTTCACGGTGCCACGTCAGAAGCAACCGGTAAGTTCGATAAGCTGGCTGGCGACTATAATAAGATCAAGCATGTAGAGTTTGTCGATCAGAACCCGATAGGTAAATCGTCTCGCTCTAATCCGGTTACTTATGTAAAGGCCTATGATGCTATCCGTACGTTGTATGCTGATCAGCCGTTAGCAAAGGCACGAGGGTTTAAACCATCGCACTTCTCCTTTAATATTGAAGGAGGCCGTTGTGAAGTATGTCAGGGCGAAGGCCAGGTAAAGATCGAAATGCAGTTTATGGCTGACATCTACCTGACCTGCGAAAGCTGCCATGGCCAACGCTTTAAACAGGACGTGCTTGATATCAAGTATAAAGAGAAAAGCATTTCGGAAGTGCTGGATATGACCATTGCCGACAGCATCGATTTCTTCGCGGATCAACCGAAAATTATCGAGAAACTGAAACCGCTGAATGATGTTGGTTTAGGTTATATCCGTCTGGGGCAATCGAGCAATACATTGTCGGGTGGTGAGGCGCAACGTGTTAAACTAGCTTCGTTCTTAACTAAGGGCGCGCAACCGCATCAGGATAACATTCTGTTCATTTTCGATGAACCAAGTACAGGCCTGCACTTCCACGATATCAGCAAACTGCTTACATCCATCAACGCACTGATCGAGAATGGCAATACGGTAGTCATCATCGAGCACAATATGGACATCATCAAATCTGCTGACTGGATTATAGATCTTGGTCCGGAGGGAGGTATAAACGGTGGTCATTTGCTGTTTGAAGGCACACCGGAAGAAATGGCGAAGCTGGAAGATAACCACACAGCCAGATTTTTGAAGGATAAATTATAGGTAAGAACTATAAAGTATAGAAAGCCGCAGAAACTGTATAGTTGCTGCGGCTTTTTCTTTTTGGTGTTCCGGTACCAACCACCCCTGCCCCTCCTTGGTTAAGGAGGGGCAGGGGTGGTTTGTTTACACCCGCTGTAAAGTATATATCATAATTTACTAACTTGCCGTACAGCAGCGGAAGCTGTTTAACCAAGTATAAATTCAACATCAAAGTATAAAACATGAGAAAACGTATAGTTGCCGGCAACTGGAAAATGAACAAGACCTACGAAGAAGCGCTGTCGCTTGTGTCGGAGATCGATAACATGGTGAAAGACGAAGTAACCGGCGATGTGACCGTAATTGTAGCTCCTCCTTTCCCGTTCCTGCAAAGCGTAGGCAAACTAACCCAAGGCAACGACCTGATGCACCTGGCTGCCCAAAATGTGAGCGAGCACGAAAGCGGAGCCTTTACTGGTGAAGTATCGGCAAGTATGCTTAAGTCTGTGGGTACAGAGTATGTGATTATCGGCCACAGCGAGCGCCGCATGTACCACCACGAAGATGCACAAACGCTTTACAAAAAACTGAAAGCAACTATAGCTCAGGGCTTAAAACCAATCTTCTGCTGCGGCGAGCCTTTAGAAGAACGCGATACAGATAATCATTTTGAGTATGTGGGCAAGCAGCTGCACGACAGCCTTTCTTACCTGAGCAACGAAGAGTTTGATAAGGTAGTGGTAGCCTACGAGCCGATCTGGGCGATAGGTACAGGTCGCACGGCCAGCAGCCAGCAGGCGCAGGAAATGCATGCTTATATCCGTGAGCAGCTTTCTAAAATGTTCGATGCGGAGGCTGCTTTTAACTGTTCTATACTTTATGGTGGTAGCTGCAACCCGGGTAATGCCCAGGAGCTTTTCGCACAGCCGGATGTAGATGGTGGTCTGATTGGTGGGGCATCACTAAAGTCAAGAGATTTTACAGATATAATTAAATCGTTCTAAGCAAAGGAACTTTTGAACCAGAAAGGCTGCCAATACATTGTACTGGCAGCCTTTTTTATTATTGCAATTCGTTATCTTTGAGTAAAATGTGAGTTATGCCTGTACTATTTACTTTCTGGCTGGCACTTTTGCCTTTTTTTAAGTCTGCTGCTCCGGCGCCGGCGTTATTTCCTGTTGCCAACGACTATTGCAGGATTTACGGTTCTGTATACCTGGAGCGCGACCCAAAGTATAAAAACGACGCTGCTTATACTGTGTTCTTAGGAGAAGATGAAGCCTTTGCCAACATGGTAGTATACCGGGAGAGTAACAAACTTTTTGCGGATGCTACAGCCGTTTGGTATCTTACACCTAATAAGGCATTTGCAGATCACATTTTATATGTAACTGATAACCGTAACCTGGCAGATATAACTGTACATTTTACAACCGTGCGTTCATTTGCCACTTGCCGCGAATAAATACAACCATGGATTTTATAGAAGTAACTTTAAAAGTAAACGCTGATTTCGCGGATATACTTACCGCCGAGCTGGGAGAGCTGGGCTTTGACGCCTTTGTAGAGAACGAAGAAGGATTTAGCGCCTACATTGACGAAGACAAGTATAGCCAGCAGGAACTGGAAGAGACGTTGAACCGCTACGCTGATCTGGCACAGATAGAATATGCAACACAGAAAATAGAGCGCCAGAACTGGAACGAGGAGTGGGAGCGCAACTTTGAACCGCTTTTCATCGGTGACCAGGTATCCGTAAGGGCATCGTTCCACGAGAAACCTGCCAACGCGAAGTATGATATCGTGATCAACCCGAAAATGTCATTCGGCACAGGCCACCATGAAACCACTACTTTGATGATCGAGAATCAGTTGACGCTGGATCACCAGGGCAAACGCGTACTGGATATGGGTTGCGGTACAGGTATACTGGCCATTATGGCCGGCGAACTAGGAGCCTCAGAGATTGTAGCAGTTGAGATCGAAGACTGGACGGTAGAGAATGCCCGCGAGAATGCTGAACTGAATGGATACTCAAGTATAGATGTGCGTTTAGGTGGCGCTGAAACGATTGAAGGCGATAAACCATACGACATTATACTTGCCAACATCAACCGTAACGTTTTATTAGATGATATGCCCGCTTATGTAGCTGTGCTGAAGCCGGAAGGCTACCTGTTGCTGAGCGGTTTTTATACTGATGACCTCCCGATGCTGCAGGAACGGGCAACCAGACTGGGGCTAACATACCTGTCGCACCGCGTGAAGAACAACTGGGTTTCCGCAATTTTTAAGTATAGCTAACAACTTAACGGTACTGCTATGAGGTACAAACTTTTACTCTTTACTTTTTTATTGACATCTTTTGCAGCGCAGGCGCAAAGCAAATTCTCTAACAAACCCGCCGAGTTTATAACGGAGGCTAAAGCCTTAATGGTAACCGGTAAGGTGACCAATGCCGAACAACTGGGTACAGAGCTGGAAGGGATCTGGAATAGTGGCAAGCTCACTGATAAGCAGAAGAATCAGGTAATCGATATATCGCAGCAGATGTATCGTAAGAAAATGCGCTCCAATCCGCATTATTCTGATTTCTTCACCATGATCACGGCAGGAGTAAATAAGCATGACCTCCGCGGCGATCGCCTGAGCAGTTTGCTGGATGTTGTGGCCAAAGCCGTAGACAATGAAGATATGGCAAGTGTAGGGAGCTTCCTGAACACAAGTAGCTTATACTTAACAACAGGCCGCATTTTCCAGAAACCGAACTATAGGCTTTATGCAACCGGTGGAAGCTTTAGCTTTGCTTATGAAGGTGCTTCAAGTAAAAAAGAAGATGATAAAGCAGCACAAGGTAGCAGCGAGTGGGATAACATCTCGTGGGACGATGAAGTTAGCTCTGAAGCCGAAAGTACAGACGACGGATGGGGTACACCTGTTGTAAAACCAAAGTCTGCTGAACAAAAGAAGGAAGAAGCGAAGAAAGCTGCCCAACGCCGTAAAGAGAGCCTGAAGCAGCAGTTTATACCTGCACAACCTCAGGTATCCGGCCCAACCCTGAAGCTGGAAAATGTAAACATCACTTTTGCCACCAACTACGATTCAACTGCCATCCAGAAAACCAGCGGGCAATTAATGCTGACTAAAGGCATATTTGTAGGCGAAGGCGGTACCTATGACTGGGAAGCAGGCGGCAGTCAGGCGTCAGCTATTATCCGCAAGTATAATTTTGATGTAACCTTTGCTGGTTTTAAAGCTCCGGATGTTACACTCACCTATAAAGCTGTACTAGATTCTCCTGTTGAAGGCTCCTTTGAATTCAGAAGTACGAAGCGTGGTGCCAAAGGCGAAAAGTTATATCCCCGGTTTGTGTCGTTTACTAATGATGCAAAAGTCAAAAGCCTGGGCGAAAAAATATCCTATACAGGTGGTTTTTCGCTGGCCGGCGACCTGATTGGTAGCCGCGCTTTAGATGGAAGCCTTTCTGAAATTTCGGTAGTAGATGGCGGTAAGCGTAAATTCAGCTCACGTGCCCTTAACTATACATTGAATGATTCTGTTATTGTGGCTTCGCAGGCAGCAGTATCTATCTACCAAGAGAAAGATTCTATCTCACATGTGGCCGTGCAGCTGCGTTACTCCAAACCACTAAACAGGCTGACCTTAACAAAGGACAAAGGCCCTTACAGCCGCACGCCATTTTATGATACTTACCATGAAATGGAGATAGTGGCTGAGCGTGTGTATTGGGATCTGAATACGCCGCATATTAACTTCTCAGTATTAAATACAAAGACCATTATACCGGTGCAGCTGGAGTCAACAGAATACTATTCCAACAACCGGTACCAGCAGCTAGTGGGTGTGGCTACATTCCATCCGTTGCAGGCTTTGGTGGCTTATGCCCAAAAATCTAAACAAAATGAGTTTTATGCTGCTGATGTATCCAAGTTTAATAAAATCAATGAGCAGGCAATCAGGCAAGCTGCACACAATCTATCCCGCGAAGGCTTCCTGGATTTTGATAACAGCACAGGTTACATCGCCCTTAAAAAGAAAGCATGGCTGTATGTAGGCGCATCTAAGAAAAAGCGTGACTACGACCATATTGTTATTCGCTCTGTAGTGCCATCCGGCCGAAATGCCACGTTGAACATGAACAACAACAAGCTGGAAGTGCGTGGCGTTGAGAAAATCGCTTTCAATAACGATACCGCCAGCGTTTACATCGTTCCGGATAGCAGTATCGTTCGCATCCTGGATAATCGTAACATTGAGTTTGGAGGCCAGGTCTTCGCCAGCCGTCTTGCTTTTAAAGGCAGTAAATTCAAGTTCGATTACGATGAGTTTATGATCGATATGCAGCAACTGGATACCATTGCTTTGGTTACCAAAAAACGGAAATCATCTAAAGGCGAAGTATCGAACCAGGTACTTACAAGCCGCACAGGTAGCCTTACCGGCAAACTATACATCAACAAACCGGAAAATAAGTCAGGGAAAGAATTTTACCCGGAGTACCCTAAGTTTGATGCCCCGGTTGGTGCACAGGTTGCTTTTAACAGACCGGATGTGTTGGGAGGGGCCTACGATAGTACCGTGTACTTTGACATGCCGCCGTTTAAACTCGATAGTTTGAGCTCTGGCAAAAACACCATTGGTTTCGAAGGAACTTTCCATTCAGGTGGTATATTCCCGGACATTAAAACCAAGCTGATCATGATGCCGGACGAAACGCTGGGCTTTTATTATCAGCCACCTGCAAAAGGTCTGCCGGCTTTTGGTGGTAAAGGTATAGCCTACGATACCATTATGATGAGTTCGCAGGGTATTCAGAGCAAAGGAACACTTACTTACCTGACAGCAACTTTAGAGGCTCCGGAATACACTTATTACCAGGATGCTGTAAAAACGCAGAAAGGCGCTAAGGCAACTATAAAAGAAGATAAACTGAACAGTACTGAGTTTCCGGTAGCCACACTGAGCAATTTTAACATGAACTGGCAGCCTAAAGTAGACTCTATGTACTTGTACACTAACAAAGAGCCGATGCTGGTTTATAAGGAGCAGTATAAGTTTAAGGGAGTGGCCAAGTTGTCCCCCGGTGGTATGTATGGCACTGGCGAGTTAGATAACCCTGTGGCAAACGTAACCTCACCGCAGTTCCTGTTCAAACAGCGCAGTTTCTCGGGTAACAACTCTCAGATGATCGCAAAATCTGACGTGCAGGTAAGGCCGGCTATAAAGGCACAGGGCGTGGAGTTTAACTACGATATGACCAAAGGTGCCGTGGATTTTGGTATCGAAAAGCAGGGTGCAGCAAGTATAGAATTCCCGAGAGCACAGTATAAAACATCCATGCGCAGTGCCCGCTGGGACTTTGCAACTGAAAAGATTACCCTCAAAGCTGATGAAAAAGGCGGCAAAAACTACTTCTATTCTATGCACCCGGAGCAGGACTCGCTTAACTTTATGGCGGGTAGCGGTGTGTATGACCTGAAGAAGAATACTATACTTGCCGGCGGTGTGCCATACATTGCTGTAGCCGATATGTATGTGTTGCCTGATAGTGGTAAAGTAGTGGTTTCGGCTGATGCTACGATCCGTACACTGCGCAACTCCCGCATTATGGCCGACTCAGCGCAGCAGTACCATAAATTATATGAAGGTAATGTAGATGTAAAAGCAAGAAAGCTACTAAAAGGTAATGCTTACCTGGACTACCTGAATGCAGCCTCTGATTCATTTAAACTTCACTTCAGTGATTTTACCTATGATAACCCGCAGGGTAAGCGTAAGCCGATCTACTCTTTTGCAACAGCTAACATTGAAGAGAAAGATAAGTTCTACATCTTCCCAAGGATTCTGTATCGAGGTAAGGTGCTGATGCACGCTACTAAACCATACATGGACTTTGATGGTGAACTGAAGCTTACCTTTACCGGAAATGAAACAGATTCGGGCTGGTTCCCTTACAAAAAGGATACATTGAACCCGGCTAACGTACGCATCCCGATACAGAAGCCAAAAGCAGCGGATGGTACCCCGCTCCATACAGGTATTCACGTTTCGGCAGCTACAGCCAAGCTTTATAACACATTTGTTTCTCAGAAGCAAAACGAAGACGACCTAGACCTTTTCTTGGTAGATGGTTCTATTTCTTATAACAAAGCAAACAAAGAGTTTAAGATTGAAAGAGAAGAGCGTGCAAATGCCAACTCTTACCAGGGCAACGTGCTTAGTTACAGCGAAGCTACCAATAACTTACGTTTTGAGGGTAAGCTTAACCTGCTCAAATCGTCTCGTAACTTTAAGGTAGATGCTTCCGGAAATGGTTCTGCCAACGTAGATAGCAGCCGTTATAACCTGGATACGTTCCTGGCATTTAATTTTGAAATGCCGGAACAGGCTCTTGTAGCAATGGCTGAAAACCTGGAGGAAAATACGCAAAGTGCTCCTGAGGCATTGGATGGCAGTGATGCAACCTACTACAAGCTTGGTGAATTTATCGGCGACCGTGGTGTACGTAATTACATTAATCAAACGGCTACTGGTCATGTGCCATTACCGAAGTTAGATAAGTCGCTTATCCGAAGCCTGATACTGAATAAAGTAGATCTGCAGTGGTCTAACGAGCAGAAGGCCTGGTACAGCACCGGCAAAATTGGTGTTGCCAGCATTATGAAAGAGGATATAAATGCAATGGTAGATGGTTACCTGGAGATTAAGCAGGACCTGAATGGCGAACCAACCATGAATTTATACTTGCAGGCTGATCAGTATACCTGGTATTACTTCAGTTTCTTCGAGAATGGACTTAATCTGGTAGCGTCAAACGACAAGTTCAACAAAGCAGTGAAGAGCAAGTCGAAGCGCGGACGTGGTACAACTACCAATTATGCCTTTTACCCGGGTGAGGCCACTGATAAAAATATTTTCCTGGAGCACTTCAGCAAAAATTACCTGAATGGCAAAAGTGGTTTTAAAGTAGCCACACAGCAACAGGAAATTGAATCTACTGAGAGTATGGACTTTGTGGATGAAGAGCCTAAGAAAGAAAAGAAGCGTAGAAAAAAGAAAGGCGAAGCACCTGAAGGGGAACCAGAGCCAGAACCGAACAACCAGTAAGTATAAATATAGCGTATACCATTTATCAGGTGTAAGGCTTGAAATTTAAATTAAGATTTATCTATATTTGAACTTCTAAAGGCCTACACGCTACCTTATCAGGGCAAAGTGGATACACCAGGCTTACTTAAAACAAGAACCATACATTGATGGATATACTTTTGATTGCTATACTTTTTGTAGCAGCTTACCTTATCGGCTCTATTTGTACTGCGGTTTGGCTGGGTAAATGGTACTACGGCATCGACATCCGTAAACATGGCAGCGGCAACTCTGGTGCTACCAATACCTTCCGGGTGCTTGGTAAAAAGCCAGGTACCATTGTAATGCTGATCGATATCTTTAAAGGCTGGGCCGCTACTTCACTAGCGGGTTTGCTGGTAGTTTTTGAGGCTATACCTGCCGATCAACTGATAATCTACCAGTTAATAATGGGTATGCTGGCAGTTGTGGGGCATATATTTCCGGTATATGAGCGCTTTAAAGGTGGTAAAGGCGTTGCCACTTTGTTAGGTATGATGCTGGCTATTCAGACGGATGTGGCGTTGTTATGTATGGTGATATTTGTGATCGTACTTTTTACGTCGCGTTACGTGTCGTTAGGTTCTATGATTGCAGCACTGGCGTTCCCTATACTTTTACTGTTGCCACGCTTTCACCCGGATAACCCGATCCTGATCGTTTTTGGCTTTGTGCTGTTTGCAGTGGTGGTGCTTACACACCGTAAAAATATTAACCGACTGATTGCCGGTGAAGAAAGCAAAGCCAACATAAATCTGGGTCGCAAAAAGTAAGTATAACTATACAGGATGATGATCTAAAGATGCCGCTCTCTACACAAGGGTGGCATTTTTTATTAACTTTAAGGACAAACAAAAGTAAAGCTAATGAACAACTATATTACTGAGAACAAAGACCGCTTTCTGAATGAGCTGCTTGATATGCTTCGCATTCCATCGGTAAGTGCTGATCCAAAGTTTAAGCAAGATGTAATACGCACTGCCGAATTTGTGGCTGACAGGTTGCGCGAAGCAGGTGCTGATAATGTAGAATTATGCGAAACTGCCGGCTACCCAATTGTGTATGGCGAGAAAATTATTGACCCAAGCCTGCCAACTGTGCTGGTTTACGGCCACTATGATGTACAGCCTGCTGACCCATATGAGCTGTGGAATTCTCCTCCGTTTGAGCCAGTAATTAAAGACGGTAAAATTTATGCCCGCGGTGCCTGCGACGACAAAGGGCAGATGTACATGCACGTAAAGGCTTTTGAAGTAATGATGCGTAATAACGCACTGCCTTGCAACGTGAAGTTCATGATTGAAGGGGAAGAGGAAGTTGGCTCTGCTAACCTGGCTACCTTTGTAAAAAACAACAAGGAGAAACTTGCCGCTGATGTTATCCTGATTTCAGATACCGGCATGCTGGCCAATGATACCCCATCTATTACCACAGGTTTGCGCGGCATGAGTTACATGGAAGTGGAGGTTACAGGTCCAAACCGCGACTTACATTCCGGATTATATGGTGGCGCAGTGGCTAACCCGATCAATATACTTTGCCAGATGATCGCTTCGCTGCACGATGAGAACAACCACATCACTATACCGGGCTTTTACGATAATGTAACAGAGCTGAGCCAGGAAGAACGCGCCGAAATGGCCCGCGCACCATTTAGCTTAGACAAGTATAAAAAAGCACTGGACCTAAGTGATATACACGGTGAAGAAGGTTACACTACAATGGAGCGTACTTCAATAAGACCAACCTTAGATGTAAACGGTATCTGGGGCGGTTACATAGGAGAGGGCGCTAAAACAGTTATTCCTTCAAAAGCCTTTGCTAAAATTTCTATGCGCTTGGTGCCTAACCAGACATCTGCAGAAATAACAGAGAAGTTTACCAAACATTTTGAAAGTATAGCTCCGGCAAGTGTAAAAGTAGTAGTAAAGCCTCATCATGGTGGTGAGCCTGTAGTTACCCCAACAGATTCAGTAGCATATCAGGCAGCATCAAAAGCCTACGAAGAAACCTTTGGCGTGAAACCTATACCTGTTCGTAGCGGTGGCTCTATACCAATAGTTGCTATGTTTAAGTCTGAACTTGGCCTGGATTCTGTTTTGATGGGCTTTGGTTTGGATAGTGATGCCATTCACTCGCCAAACGAGAACTTTGGTGTCTTCAACTATATGAAAGGTATTGAGACCATACCGCTGTTCTATAAGTACTATGCTGAAATGAGCAGGTAAGTATAAACTGATGTAAACAAAAATCCCCGGCGCTTTTATAGTACCGGGGATTTTTGTTTATGAGTATAGCCTCGTTTAATAATAAGCCTTAACTATAGTTGTGGTTATTATAGAGACGGGATTGTTAAGCCTAACGTGAACATGATTGTAGAATGACGTGCGTTGGTAATGTCACCTTCAAAGTTTACGTCTTCATCCACGAAATCACTTAAGCTACCGTTGTAACGTACGCCCAGGCTTAAGCTGTTGCCTAATGCAAGACCAACACCGGCTCCATAACCGAACTCAAACTCTTTCAGACCATCTTTGTCTTTTTCGTCACGAGAAGAAGTTTCCTCTACATCGTTTATATAAGTCTTGGTCTCATTATTAACACCTACCAGGTAAGATGCCTGCGGACCAGCCTCAAAGTATAATGGACCAGCTTTAATCTTTGCCATTACAGGCAGATCCAGATAGTTATAGTTTACTTTACCAACTCTACGATAAGAATTGTTGGTAATTGGATCGGTGAACTCTACATCCGCGTTTTTAAAACCTTTCTGTGAATAAAGTAGCTCCGGCTGGATAGAGAAGAAATTATCTACAATACCAATGTTATAAGTGATACCTCCATGGAAGCCCCACTTATTTTCGAAGTTATCTTCGTTATCTAAGTCACCGGAAAGATTGGACATATTTGCACCACCTCTGAAACCAAAACCTGATTGTGCCTGAGTTGCTGTAGCGCCTGCAAGCAGCATAGCGCCTATAATGAATAGTTTTTTCATGATCTTATTATTTTAAAAATTGTACTACTAACGAGCCATATACGGCAGTTATGATAATTTTAGCTTTCTATTTTAGAACTTTTAACAAACTTATAGTTCAACTAGCTGAAGGTGAGCAAGAAAGTTTTTACTTTTCAGCTTTTGTTATGATTGCAATCAGAAGACTGAATTACAACAACAATGCCAGAGTATATGTTTTGTCTATATAGAAGGAAATAATTTTGATGCATCTTTTAAGGGGCTGTAAGAGAGAAGTATAATAAAAGAAAAAGCCCGGCCAAAGCCGGGCTTCTTTTCCATAGTTTTAAGTTGTACTAAGGCAAATATTATCTGCTCGGGAACATATACCCCAATGTCAGCATGAATACGCTATTGCGGATCTTTGTGTCATCATCGTCTGTGATCTTGGAAGCATCGCCACTATAGCGAACACCAACACTAAGACCAAGTGGAGCGGATGCCAAGCCAATACCAGCTGCATACCCAAACAAGAAGCTTTTATAACCTAAATCTTCAAGATCATCTGTAGAACCTAGGTCTGTTTCTATTTTACCGGATACGCGGAAAGATGCCTGTGGGCCTGCTTCAAAGTATAAAGGGCCTGCATTTATCTGTGCAAGTACCGGTACATCAATGTAATTAAGCTTCAGTTCAAAATCATCATCCTGGCTTTCTGCACCTTTCATAGAGTATAATGCTTCTGGCTTAATAGAGAAAAAATCCTCTACTAATGGTAAGCTTACAAATACACCTGCGTGTGCTCCAAAAATGCGGTCGTTGTCTCCTGCATCATCGCCCTCCAGGCCAGCATAGTTAACCCCGGCTTTGATACCAAAACGTGGCGACATCTGGGCCTGGGCCATCAGCACTGTACAGAACGCAAAAACAAATAAGAATAATTTTTTCATAGCTGTATTCATAATTAAGGTACTACTTTGCCAGGCATATTATACCTGACGTTAGCCTATTACGGATGGTTCTGATAAAGGTATAGGAAAAATATAGTGAATTAAGGCAGTAGTACAGCAGTATGGGCAGATGTATAGCAGAAGTATACCAAAAAAGAAGAGCGATACCTTGATCCGGTATCGCTCTTCTTAAGTTATTTATTTTAAGTATTTTGTGCTCCTGCCTTTAAAGTTAAGCTGCCCAGCCTTCGCGGTCTAAACTACGGTATTGAATGGCCTCTGCAAGGTGTTCAATTTTTATTTCAGTACTGTCAGCTAAATCAGCTATAGTGCGGCTTACTTTCAGGATACGATCATAAGCACGGGCAGATAAACCAAGACGTTCCATAGCAGTTTTTAACAAGGTTCTGCCAGCTTCATTTATCTGGCAAATGTCTTTTACCATCTGGGAGGGCATCATGGCATTCGAGTGTATCTGGGGGAAATCTTTGAAACGTAACTGCTGCACCTCCCTGGCTTTTACTACTCTTTCACGAACCGTAGTACTGTCTTCTGATTTGCGGGTAGCCGTCATTTCATCGAACGTAACAGGTGTAACTTCTACATGCAGGTCGATGCGGTCTAAGAGCGGGCCGCTTACTTTATTTAGATACCGTTGTACTACACCAGGGCCACATACACAGTCCTTTTCCGGGTGGTTATAAAATCCGCAGGGGCACGGGTTCATGCTGGCTACCAGCATAAAATTAGCCGGAAAGTCTATCGTTGTCTTTGCTCTGGAGATAGTTACTCTTCTTTCTTCTAACGGCTGACGCATTACCTCTAATACAGTACGCTTAAATTCTGGCAGCTCATCCAGAAACAATACCCCATTATGTGATAAAGAGATCTCGCCGGGTTGTGGTACGCCACCGCCACCTACTAAAGCTACATCAGAAATGGTATGGTGCGGCGAACGGTAAGGGCGCGTTGTTAAGAGTGAAGAGGCCTCTCCCAATTTACCAGCTACAGAATGTATCTTGGTTGTTTCCAAAGCTTCGTGCATTGAGAGTGGCGGAAGTATAGATGGTAGTCTTTTGGCTAACATCGTTTTGCCTGCTCCCGGAGGACCGATCATGATCAGGTTATGGCCACCGGCAGCTGCAATTTCTAAAGCTCGTTTAATATTTTCCTGCCCTTGCACATCAGCAAAATCGGCAGCATATTGGTCGGCTTGGTTTTGGAACATTTCGCGGGTGTTTACCACCATAGGTTCAATGTGCAGCCTGTTATCCAGAAATTCTATAGCTTCCTGTATGGTCGATACCGGTATAATATCCAGGTTATTAACTATGGCTGCTTCGTTAGCATTCTGTGCCGGAAGTATAAATCCTTTAAAACCTTCTTTACGGGCTTGTATGGCAATTGGCAGTACTCCTTTTATGGGTCTCAGCGAACCATCCAGCGATAGCTCTCCCATGATCATATACTGCGAAACCTTATCAGGAGAAATCTGGCCGGAAGCAGCCAATATACCCATAGCAATGGTCAGGTCGTAGGAGGAGCCTTCTTTCCGGATATCAGCAGGTGCCATGTTGATGACTACCTTCTGGCGCGGCATTTTGTAATAATAATGCTTTAATGCTGCCTCGATGCGCTGCTCGCCTTCTTTAACTGCATTATCGGGTAAGCCAACCAGAAAATATTTTGTACCTGCACTTACGCTAACTTCTACGGTTATGGTATAGGCATTTACACCCTGCACCGCACTGCCAAATGTTTTAACAAGCATACCTGCTTTTTATGGAAGTATAAACTGAGATTTAAATTGTAGCCGGAACAGCTATAAAGTATAATTAATTCCTGCTACGAAGTATAAATATAAGGTGAGTGATCAGAAAAATATAACTAATTAAAAAAGGTATAGCTTTCGGCTATACCTTCCATTGTGCAATATTCTTATACTACTTTTAAGTAAGCTGTTTCTCCAGCAAAAGTATAAGTATGTGTATCACCTTTATATGTATCTCCTGCACACGGTCAGCATAGCCCATGTGAGGTACGCGTATTTCAGCATCGCAGAGTGGAGCTAGCTTGCCGCCATCTTTACCTGTTAGCCCAACCACTTTCATGCCTTTGGCTTTTGCTGCCTCGGCTGCTTTAATAACGTTGCCGGAGTTACCACTTGTGCTGATAGCTAACAATACATCATTATTATTGCCAAGTGCTTCTACGTAACGCGAGAATACAAATTCATAGCCATAATCGTTGCCTACGCAGCTCATGTGGCTGGCATCCGAAATTGAAATAGCAGGCAAGGCTCTGCGGTTATCGCGGTAGCGGCCGGTCAGCTCTTCGGCAAAGTGCATGGCATCGCACATAGAACCACCATTACCGCACGATATTATTTTGCCACCTGCTGTTATTGCATCGGCCATTAGTTTAGCAGCCTGTTCAATGGCTGCTATGTTGTTTTTATCGGAAATAAAGTTTGCAAGCGTTTGCTGGGCCTGCTCCAGTTCTTCCAGTATAGTTGTTGTCATTTTATGTTATTAAACCGCTGCTGCTTCCAAGTGCTCTTCGGTAATCGGTGTTCTGAAGTTGTTGTTTCTGAATTCCTGACGTCTTTCATAAAGCTCCACTTTCAGGTCGTTTACCTTAAGCTGTGAAATATGATGTTCGTAACGCAGGTTGCCGCTATAAAGGCTGCTCAGTATAACTTTTACAAGCAACATGCCAGCACCTACCCCAGCAAAAGCCTTGTAAAGTTGCAAAATTTGCGCTTCTGTCCGGATGTGGTTGAATATTGCACTCTCGCTAACTATAGAGGTTAGCACAAGGGCCAACGTCAGGGCATAGGCCACAGCAACTATGTTAAAAAGGGTATTAAGTATTCTCATGCTCAAGGTGTAATTTAGGTGTAATAACAAGTGTCTCTAAATCTAAAAAAAGATATTGTTATTTTAAAATACCCTATCGCTGATTCATTTAAAAACGCAATATTTTATGGTAAATTATACTATTATTCCGTTATTATACCAGTTGCATCTGCGTTAACTTAGCATACAAACCGCTGGTTTGCAGTAACTCATCGTGAGTACCACGTTCCACAACTCTGCCTTTCTGAAGCACCAGAATCTCGTCTGCATGCTGAATGGTACTTAACCGGTGTGCAATCACAATGGTGGTCCTGTTCTTCATCAGGTTGGTTAATGCTTCCTGTACAAGTTTTTCTGATTCGGTATCCAAAGCCGAAGTTGCTTCATCCAAGATAAGTATAGCCGGGTTTTTAAGTATTGCCCTTGCAATGTTTAAGCGCTGCCGCTGCCCACCCGAAAGCCTGCTGCCCCTGTCGCCGATCATGGTCTGGTAGCCGTTTGGCGTCTCCATAATAAACTCATGAGCGTTGGCTACTTTTGCGGCTGCTATCACTTCTTCTTCGGTTGCATCGGTCTTATTAAAAGCAATGTTGTTGAAGATGGTATCGTTGAAAAGTATAGACTCCTGTGTTACGATTCCCATATGGCTGCGCAGGTCTTTCAGTTTCACATCCCGAATATCTTTTCCATCGATCAGGATCTGGCCACCGATGACATCATAAAAGCGCGGTAACAGATCTGCTATAGTCGATTTACCGGAACCTGATGGGCCAACCAGCGCAATGATCTTACCTTTCTGCAGCTCAAATGATACCCCGTCCAGTACTTTATCTTCGCCGTAAGTAAACTCTACATCTCTGTATTCTACCCCTTCTGTAAATTGCGGAACAGGTATGGCGTTCGGTTTTTCTTTTATTTCAATAGGGTGGTCTATAATTCCTAACACACGCTCACCGGATGCAATACCACGCTGTATAGTTGTAATGGCATTGGAGATGTTTTTAGCCGGCACCAGTATCTGGGAGTAAAGTATAATATAGGTTAGGAATTCGGACGCTGTCAGGTCGGAGCGGTTCTCAAGTACTAGTTGGCCACCATATAAAAGTATACCTGCTACTACAGTTACCCCTAAAAATTCAGAGATAGGCGAGGCTAGTTCTTTTTTGTTATAAACTGAGCTTAACACCTTGCGATACTGGTTATTTTCGTGGTCGAATTTTGACTGAACGTGTGCCTCTGCATTAAAACCTTTTACAATTCGGTTACCAGAGATCGTTTCTTCCATAGCGCTCAGGATGTTGCCCAATAAAGCCTGTCCTCGTTTGGCGTCGCGGCGGAGTTTTTTAGAGATGCTAGCAATTACAAAACCTGAAACTGGTAGTACCAGCATGGTAAACAGTGTCAGCTCCACTGACATCATGAACAACAGCACTACATAGCCTACCAGCATCAGGGGTTCACGAAAAACAACCTGCACCGAGCTTACTACCGACGATTCTATCTCATTTACATCGCTTGATAAACTGGAAAGCAGATCTCCTTTGCGGCGCTTGTTAAAGAAATCAATATCAAGCAGTGTCATTTTCTCGAACAGCGCATGACGTATGTTGCGCACAACCGAAGTTCGCATGTCCGTCATCACGCGCTGCGATAAATACTTGAACAGGTTTGAAAAGAAAACAGATACAAGTATAACTCCACAGACAAACTGAAGCGCTCCCTTAGCTCCATATTCAAAGCGGATGGTATAGAACCAGTAATCGAAAAGCTGTTTGAAATAATTTATGTTAAGCGCAAAAGTTGGCTCAATGGGCTGCTTGGCCGGAGCGGCATCAAACAATACATTTAGCAGCGGAATAAGCAGGGTAAAGTTTAAAAGTCCGAACACAACTGCAAGCAGCGCCAGCACCGCATACGATGGAATGTAACGGCTATATGGTTTTGCAAATGCAAGTAATCTAAAAAAAGTCTTCATTCAGGGTTGGTAAAAAACGGCCGCAAGTTACTAATTAATTAGCGTTTAGCCCACGGTTTATAGTTGCAGCCTCAGTATATCAGGTGGTTTTACTATTTTTGCACTTCAGATTAACCTTACCTAGCACATTTATGATAAGTATCATCGTGGCTGTTCATAACCAGTTAGCCATCAATAAGATTTTCGTTGAGCACCTGCAAAAGTATACTTATCATACCTATGAGCTGATCATAATTGATAATAACTCTACCGACGGCAGCCGCGAATATTTTAAAAGTATAGGTGCAACAGTTATTGAGAACAGTCAGAATTATTCGTACCCCTATTGCCAGAATCAGGGAATAAGAGCGGCTAAATATGATGTGTTTGCTTTCCTGAACAATGATATTATAGTTGCCCCGCACTGGGACAAAAAACTACTGGAAGCAATGGATGCCCATGGGCTGGAGATTATTACCCCAAGCGGCATAGAGCGCGCCGAAACTCCTGAAGCTACCAAAAAACTGCACCGCCGCTGGAAGGCAATCAAGAACATAATAGGTTATTTCGCTAAGAATGATTTTACGTTCCGGCTGATGGTGCGCCTGATGTATGGCAACTGGGAGAGGTATAACCAGCAGCGTTATGCAAAGTATGGCACTGATGTAATTGAAGGCTTTTTAGGTAACTCCGTGATCATGAAGCGCAGCGCACTGGATAAAGTAGGGTTTTGGGATGAGCGCCTGATGGCTGCTGATTGGGACCTGTATATGCGCAGTAAAAAAAGAAGTATAGAGTATGGTGACATTAAACCAATGCATGTGGCATTAGGAGTGTTTAACCATCACTTTATCAGAATTACATTAGGCTCAAAAAACACAAAACCACCAGTGTTTGCAGATGCTGCCAATATCATTCCGCTAAAAAGTAAATGGACTGAACAAGAGCGGGAAGTTTTACTTAAAGACTTGCCAGTTTAATTATAAAAACGGCTATACCTGCGCAAACAAGTATAGCCGTTTTTGTTTCAGGTATAAATTTCTTTAAAATTCGTGTAGCCGTTGTGGAATATTCCAGCGGAAGGCAAAAGAGGTAAAGACTGTGTTCATGTCAAAGCTGTTTATTTCAGCATCTGGACTGCGGATTTCAACATCTGAACTGCGGAGAATTTGCTTCAGGTCTATAAATACGTTGTGCCGTAACTGGAAGCTGACAGTAAGATCCAAGTGTAGCTGGTTGGTTGTGTTGCCTTGTGCAATTTTATTACCATACCCTAGAGCACGTTTAGTATATGGGTAATTTACGTTGTTACCCCAGTTTATGGTATCTGTTGCGGTTACTTCATCCTGCCCATACTTTGTAAAAATAGCTTTTGCCGTAACATTAAGCTTAGGAATAGGCTGATAACGTGCTATACCAATAAATTCATAAAGGTTTGCTCCGTTTGGGTGAGCTAATGCTTGGTTATAGTGTTGGTAGTTCCTGTACTGGTCTTGGTGTTGATAAGTATATGGACGTATAATGTTTACTTCGCCTTGTAGATCTAAGTTTGATAAGTTAAATGCATCAATGTATTTTGCCCCTATCTGCCCCGATTGCCTGTTACCCCACCAGCCATTGCCCGATTTTACTTCATCAATTCTTAATTCATCCAAGTATAGTTGTCCATAAAGCTGTGCCCTGTTCAGGATGTTCCACTTAAAATCAATACCGAATGAGGCATTGTCTTCACTACCAATCATTTGCTCTACAGTACGGTAAAGTATGATCGGGTTGAGGTACTGAAGCTCAAATTTGCCTTCGTCTCTGGCAAAAATTACAGTCTCAAAAATGCCTAAATTAAAATTCGGAGTAAAGTTGATACCCAGCCTGTGCAGAGCCATGTACTTTTTATCAAATAGCTCATCAACCTGTGTGCGTTTAAACTGAGGGGTAAGTTCCTGAAACAGGTTCATGTAATGCAGTTTCCAAACGCGTGTGTTCAGCTTCAGGAAAAATGCCGGAGGAGCATAGTCAGAGTAAACCATTGAGCGATAGCCCTCTCCAATAAAATGCCTGTCATGACCGAGTTGTATCTCTACATGCCTGGTAAGGCCATAGTTTAAATAGCCACGGGCAGTCAGGAAATCATAGCCTGTTGTGTTGTAGGGTTTCCACCAGCCTTCATGGGGCACCACATTATCGCGCTCAATACGGTCAACTACATACTCCGGGAAGCGTGCCTGGTTCTCTCCTATAAAAGTATAAAAGCCTAATCTTTCATCTATCGTACCTTCTAATTGTATACCTCTTGTGTTAACATAGCGGATGCCATCAGATTGATTATCATATCCTGCTTCTACATGAAGAACTGGGTTTACACGTAAAGTAAAGTCTTTGCTCTGGTAGTGGTAGAAATCAGTTTTGTTCTTATAGAAGTATTTCAGAAATATATACTTGCTTGTGTTGCTGTCTTGCTCAGTATAGTTCCAGTTGTCATTCAACAGGTAAGTGGTGTTAAAAACATCTGTAGCATTACTACTGTTCTGAGCGCTTAATTCTGCCAGTTTCGCCACATCCTGCCTGCCAAAAGGCCTGACAGCTGTATGGAATTCTGGTAACTGGGTACCATACAAAATATGGTATCGGTCTATAAGCCTGTAAATCTCCGGGTCGTAAGGCACGTAAGTGTCCTGGGCCTGCAGGGTTGAGCCGCCGGCCAGGCCAAGCAGCATCAGCAAACACGCTATTTTCTTCATGTTCTGAGTGTTCAGGTAAGTATAAAATGTAGTATCCTGAAAGCCGAATTTACTGCTTTTATATGATTTTGTTCGGTTATGATAGAAAATATACAGGATGCACCAGTTCTTACGTTATTCTATAAACAAATGTAAAAGTGCAGGTATAAAATTATTACGGGAGAGATTGGTGTGGCGACGGCACTTCTGTATCTTTAGCGAGTAAAAACCCGGAAGCATGCACTATAACAACCTGCACATTCTTACAGATACACCTTCGCTGGCCAACCACTTTGTAGCCGAACTGCGCGACGTAAACATACAGCATGATAGCCTGCGCTTCAGAAGGAACCTTGAAAGGCTGGGCGAACTGCTGGCTTACGAGATTTCTAAAACATTGCCTTATACTTCAGCAGGTGTAACTACGCCGCTGGCCCAGACACAGACAATGTTACTTAAAGCGCAACCGGTGCTTGCCACTATACTTCGGGCTGGCCTGCCGCTATACAACGGTATGCTTAATTACTTTGATAAAGCTTTTAGTACGTTTGTAGGCGCTTACCGCGTGGAAGAGGAGAATACCGAACTGCAGATAAATATGGAATACCTGGCTTCTACTGATCTGCATGATAAGATACTTATACTTGCCGACCCGATGCTGGCAACCGGTAAGTCGCTGGTGAAAGCTTATAAAGGGATGCTGCGCCATGGTAAACCGGTTCAGGTACATGTAGCTGCAGTTATTGCGTCGCCGGAAGGGGTAAAGTACCTGCAAGAGGAAATACCGGAAGCAAACATATGGTTGGGTGCACTAGACGAGCACTTGAACGAGAAATCGTACATTGTGCCTGGCCTGGGCGACGCCGGCGATCTAGCCTTTGGCCCTAAAATATAGCTGCTTGAAAGTCTGAACTATAGGAGGTATAAGGCTGTTAATCAGAAGATTGCCTTTTTGTGTATATGGTTTGGTTACAAGCAGGTTGTTGGTAAAATGCAACATATTGTACATGGCTGCTGCGTATAAATCACAACAGGTAAGTTGTAATAAATTAAAATGCAATTAAGAAGATAGAGGTGTTGGTAGAGATCCTTAAATATTTGTCGGTATACCTGATAAGCATGGTAAAGTTTTTTGCCGGGCCTGTTACAGGTATTTCACTGGGGCTAACCTACATGGAGACGGTACTGTTAACTATAGCCGGCATGATGACCACGGTAATCATTTTTTCATTAGTGGGCAGGGAATTCTCGAAATGGTGGGCAAAGCGGCAGCGCGAAAAACAGAAACCTGTTTTCAGTAAAAAGAACCGTCGCATCATCAGGATCTGGAAAAGTTTTGGCGTGGTTGGGGTAGCTTTTTTAACACCTATACTTTTAACACCTATAGTTGGTACAGTGGTAGCTGCCTTGTTTGGAGCACCGCGCAAAAAGATATTTATACATATGCTCTGGAGTGCCGTAATGTGGAGCGCGCTGCTTAACCTGATGGTGTTCGAGTTCGGAGATTTCGCTTCGCGATTTTTCTAAGCTATAGTTAAACTATAAAATAAAAGCGCCTGCAGTTTATACTGCAGGCGCTTTTATTTTATCTTCTGTTTCCTTTCTTTTTAGTCTTCTGCCAACCAGAGTTTTTAGGATCACCTTTTTTCTTGCCCTTCTCGAAGTTAGACTTGTGCCTGCCTTTTTTCTCATGGAAGGCCCCTTTGAAATCAGGATTCTCGCGGCGCTTCTGGCGGTCTACTTCCATGGCTATATCCTGCTGCTCCTCAAACGTAGTCGGGTGTATTTCCACTTCTTCCGGCAAAGGTAGCTCCGGTATCTGCATCCGGATAATGTTTTCTATTTTGCGGATGTGGTACATCTCGGCTTCGTTGGCAAAAGTTATGGCCGCACCTTCCTGCTCGGCACGGCCGGTGCGGCCAATGCGGTGCACGTAATCTTCGTACACAAACGGCACATCAAAGTTGATTACATGGCTTACCATCGTTACATCAATGCCGCGCGCAGCCACATCCGTTGCAATTAAAAAGCGCACATCACCTCCTTTAAAAGCTTCCATAGAGTTAATGCGGGTATTCTGTCCTTTGTTGCCATGTATAGCACGCACTTCGCCGTACTCTTTCCGCTCCAAGTATTTGGCTACATTTTCTGCATTTTTCTTGCTGCGTGTAAAGATGATCACACGTTTAAAGGTTTCTTCGTCCTGGATAAGATGCTCCAGCAAAGCAATTTTGGTGCGGATGTTTGGCACACGGTAAAGAACCTGGCTAACTGTTTCAACAGGAGTTGCCTGTGGCGTTACTTCCACGCGCGTCGGGAACTCCAGGAACTCTTCTGACAGCTGTACTACCTTATCGGGCATGGTAGCCGAAAAGAGCAGGTTCTGGCGCTTACGCGGGATCACTTCCAGCAGCTGGCGGATCTGCGGCATAAAACCCATATCCATCATTTTGTCAGCCTCGTCCAGAATCAGCGTTTTCAGTTCTTTTAATACCAGCTCACCTTTCAGGTATAGTTCCATCAGGCGTTTAGGCGTAGCTACTAAAATATCAATGCCTTTACTTATAGTTTCGATCTGCGTTTTTGGGCCCAAACCACCATAAATAGCGGTGTAGCGCAGGTCGGTATACTTTGCCAACAGCTTGATGTTCTCCTCGATCTGCATTACCAGTTCGCGGGTAGGGGCAATAATAAGCGCACGTGGGTGTTGGCCTTGCGCATACTTTACCTTCATGATCAGCGGCAATAAAAAGGCAGCGGTTTTACCGGTTCCGGTCTGGGCAATGCCTAAAATATCGTGCCCCGCCGAAATCAACGGAATAGCCTGTAATTGTATAGGTGTAGGCTTTTCGTAGCCGGCATCGGCAATGGCGTTCAGCAGCTGTTTGTTCAGCTTAAAATCTTCGAACGTGGTTATTTCTTTCTCTGCTTCTTCGGCCATGGTACTATAAATTATACTTTACTTGTAACTACAAAAGTACGGTAATTTTATGGGAGAGAAGTAATGTGTTTAAATTGCGTGAGTTTAAATGTATATTATACTGAATTAAAACTGGTTTTATGCTCAAAGTATACTTCAACATATTGCTCTTAGTAACTTTTTATGCAATCACTCTGAAATCAGCAGAAGGGCAGGGCAAGGAGTTTGATGTTTATAATAAAATTGAGTTAACTAAGAGAGAACTAATAGCAGATAAAGTTGATACTTTTTTAATCTATACTACAGGATGTGTGGGGTGTGAAATACTTTATAAGAAAGGATATGAACCATCTTGCGAGTGTATAAGTGAAGGTGTAAATGCAAGTATAATATGGCAAGTTGGTGGGAAGAGCTACCTAAAGCAGATTAGCTGTTGTTTTGAAACTACAACTAATATTGATGAACTACCTGATGTGTTCTCTTTTTATGAGAAGAATAAATCCAGACTACAAAAAACTGAAGTCGGCATAAGAAAAGTAAAAGCGGATGGGACAGTAATCATTTCTAAGCCGGCGAGTACCAGCCACTATTCTTTTCAGGAAGTAGTAATGAAAAATGGTGCATCAGAATATAATTTTGAAGTAAAAGATTATCAGAAAGAAGGGGAGTTTGCAGATGCATGGAGAAAGTATAAGTGGTTAGAAGCTCAGGTTAAATGGGTAAATATTATTGATAATAAATTAAGAGCAATTACTGAGTAAAACAGGAAATTATTCTCTCCCTTTCTCTTCTCTCCGTATCTTAGCACCATGAAAAGCATCCTCATAAAAAACGCGCAACTCGTAAACGAAGGAAGAATAAGTACTGCCGATGTGCTGGTAAAAGACGGACGTATTGCACAAATAGATCAAAGTATAACAGCCGAGGCTGACCAAACTATAGATGCTACCGGTTTATACTTGCTGCCGGGTGTAATAGACGACCAGGTACACTTTAGAGAGCCAGGACTTACCCATAAAGCGACTATAGGTTCGGAGGCAAAAGCAGCTGTAGTGGGCGGAACAACTTCTTTTATGGAGATGCCGAATACAGTGCCTAATGCCACAACGCAGGAACTGCTGGAAGACAAGTATAAAATAGCTGCAGAAACCTCGCTGGCGAACTACTCTTTTTACATGGGTGCCACCAACGATAACCTGGCCGAGGTGCTGCTAACCAACCCAAACACGGTTTGCGGTATCAAGATATTTATGGGTTCTTCCACGGGGAACATGCTTGTAGATAATGCCGAAACGCTGGAACAGATCTTCTCGAAAGCCAAACTACCCATTGCCGTACACTGCGAAGACGAGCAGACCATCCGCGACAACATGGCCATTTATGAAGAGAAGTATGGCGAAGATATTCCGGTAAAGTGCCACCCCGAAATACGTAACGAAGCAGCTTGTTTTAAATCATCTTTCCTGGCGGTTAAGCTAGCTGAGAAGCATAATACCCGTCTGCACATCCTGCACATCTCTACCGAAGAAGAACTGAAGCTTTTCCGCAACGACATTCCGTTGGAGCAGAAACGCATTACTGCCGAAGTTTGCGTGCACCATTTGTGGTTTGATAAAGAGGATTACGACAAGTATGGCACCCAGATAAAATGTAACCCGGCTGTAAAAGAGCATCGCCACAAAGAAGGATTGTTGCAGGGTCTGCTGGAAGATAAACTGGATGTAATTGCCACCGACCACGCCCCGCACCTTTGGGAAGAAAAGCAAGGCAAGTATAAGCAAGCACCATCCGGAGTGCCTTTAATTCAACACTCGTTGCAGATGATGCTGGAATTTGTAAAACAGGGCAAACTGACGCTGGAGAAAGTAGTGGAGAAAATGGCGCATGCGCCGGCTATACTTTTTAATGTGCGCGAACGCGGTTACATTAGAGAAGGCTATTGGGCCGACCTGGTGCTGGTAGATCTGAACAAACCTTATACTGTTACCAAAGAGAATACCTACTATAAATGTGGCTGGTCACCATTTGAAGGCCATACTTTCAGCTCAACTATAATGCATACTATAGTTTCGGGGCATCTGGTTTACAGCAACGGCACATTTGATGAGAGCAAGAAAGGAGAAAGACTTTTGTTTGACAGGTAAGGATGGAGTTAGAAAAGTTTAAAGAGTTGCACTATAAGTTCTTCGGAAAGGAGCTGCCGCAGGAAGTGCTGGAATCGGAAGAGTATGCAGCCTACGCCGATGCAATACACGAAGACGAAGCCTGCTACAATTGGGTAACAGCCGAAAAGCTAAAAGCCAAAGGCTTCGACTATCAGGACTTATGCTGTATGATGATGGCTGACAAGGTTTTCGAAAGCTTGGACGAGGAAGGGGAGATTAAGTATGATGACCCGGAAGTGATCATTAATAAGTGGGATGAAGGGCTTTATGGTATACCGGTGCACAATGGCGGAGCAACTATGGTTGTAATAAATTACTGCCCGTGGTGCGGTACAAAGCTTAGCGAGTAAAGACCTTTATCTGAAGCATTTACTTTATACTTTGCTGTAACAGGTAAAATTTTTACCCAAAAATGCGCGTATAGTATTGCGTTGTGTGATTTCGTGCGTATATTTGCACTCTCAAACGAGACACGGTGATCGTAGTTCAGTTGGTTAGAGCACCAGATTGTGATTCTGGAAGTCGTGGGTTCGAATCCCATCGGTCACCCCAAGCCCTTGAAGCTAACCTTCAGGGGCTTTTTTGTTTTAGTTAATTGTTAACTTGCCGAACGGGTAAACTGCTGATTTTAAGTATAAACCTATTCGTGTTTCTTATTTCGTAATTCATAATTAGCAAAAATATGAGCTTAGTAGTAGTAGGTTCGATGGCGTTTGACGCGCTGGAAACTCCTTTCGGTAAAACTGATAAGATTGTAGGTGGCGCGGCTACTTATATCTCTCTTTCGTCTTCATACTTCGTGAAGCCGGTAAATGTAGTGTCTGTAGTTGGTGGCGATTTCGATCAGGACCACATTGCTTTAATGCACCAGCGCAACATCAGCACCGAAGGTGTGCAGGTAAAAGAGAACGAGAAATCTTTTTTCTGGTCTGGCCGCTACTTTAACGACATGAACAGCCGCGAAACGCTGGTTACAGAACTAAACGTGCTGGGCGATTTCGACCCGATCATCCCGGATGCTTACCAAGGCTGCGAATACCTAATGCTGGGTAACCTGGCTCCACAAGTTCAGAAAACTGTAATCGAGCGCCTTACTCAAAAGCCAAAGCTGATCGTGATGGACACCATGAATTTCTGGATGGACATTGCTTTACCAGAACTGATGGAGACATTGAAACTGGTAGATGTTCTTTCTATCAACGATGAAGAAGCACGCCAACTGAGCGGTGAGTATTCATTGGTTAAGGCTGCTAAAAAGATCATGGCAATGGGACCTAAATTCCTGATCATCAAGAAGGGGGAGCATGGTGCTTTGCTGTTTAACGAAGATAAAGTATTCTTCGCGCCAGCATTGCCTTTGGAAGAAGTATTTGACCCTACCGGAGCCGGCGATACATTTGCAGGTGGCTTTATCGGCTACATTGCCAGCACTAACGATATCAGCTTTGAGAACATGAAGCGTGCTATTATTTATGGTTCGGCGATGGCATCGTTCTGCGTAGAGAAATTTGGTACAGAGCGCCTGAAAAACCTGAGCACAGAGGAGATCGAAAACCGCGTGCAGCAGTTCGTGAACCTGGTTGCTTTTGATACTGTGCTGCAGTAGTTTTAGCAAGTATAAACTATAAGAAAAGGGGAGGCTTGGGCTTCCCCTTTTTTGTTGCCTTTGCCTAAACTATATCAGCTGTTTTGTAACTAAACCGCGCCAGTCGGGGTAAAACTAAAGTATAAGTTACTTAAGAATCCAAGCTATGAACAATAACAAAAATCAGATGAAGGGCAAAGCAGATGCGCAAAACCCGAAGAGTAAAGTGAAGACAGATCCTACCCATAAAGTGCAGCAGACGGAAGATTCTAAAGTTCAGAATCCGAACAGAAACCTGGCACAAGGTGGCAACAATATGCCTTACAAGAAAAAGTAAAGGCACACTAGCAACAGAATAAAACTATGAACATACTGGCGCGGGCAGAGGCTATCAAACTCTCTGCCCGCGTTTTTTATGTCTAAAACTCCTGATGCAGCCAATGCTTAAAGTTTTCTTTCTCTGTAGCATTCGCGTCTGGTCGCTTTTCTATGGTATACTTTGGGTAATAGCCTTGTGATGTTGGTATAAGTATAACCTGCCGTATTTGCTTGTCCCGGAAGAGTGTAAGGGTTATAGTTTCAGGAGATGGATGCTGCTGTAATAAATGCTGCAGGTTCTGTTCCAGTTTTCTACCGTTCAGGGCAATCAGTTCGTCGTCTATACTTAAGGTATTAAAAGCCGGAGATGCCGGGGCTACAGCAGTTACCTTTATTGTTTGTTCAGCAGTTATTTTAAACCCAAAACGACTCTCATAAAGTAATGTGTTTTCGTGCTGCTTCAGGGTGCAGCCTACATACTTCAGTGCTTCGTCAAGCGCAGGTTCTATTGGAGTAGTGCCGTTTATAAAATTATCGAAGTATAGTTTAAAGGACTGCCTGGCAATCTCATCAACTAAAGCTGCATAATCATGTTCGGAGTAGCCTATACTGCGCTTGCCAAATCGTTCCCATAGTTTCCGCATCACGGTATCCAGGCTTGCCTGGTTGTTGGTTGCTTTCCGCAGTTGCAGATCCAGAAGCAAAGCGGTTAAAGCGCCTTTTATATAGATAGATACTTTTCGATCGGGTATGCCGGGTTTGTAGCCATCTAACCACAGGTCAAATGATGAATCAGCTACCGACATGTTGTGACGGCTGTAGTCGGCGAAGTAGCGTTGCAGCGTGGTGTTCAGTTCATCGAAATATTGCTGTACTGTAAATACGCCGGACCTAGCTAGCATGTAATCGCCGTAGTAAGTGGTAACGCCTTCTGCTACATAGCCGGTTTTAAAGTAATTTTCCTGTGCAAAGTTGTAAGGCAGCATTTCCTGTGGCCGGATCTTTTTAATGTTCCAGGTATGGAAAAGCTCATGCGAACTCACCCCGATAAACTCTTTATATAATGCCGGCGTCATCAATAGTTCACCAGGGCCAAGCGTGATAACAGTAGAATGACTATGCTCTACGCCGTGGTAGGTGCGGTACGGAAGTATAAGGTTCAGGTAATGGTACTCCGGCACCGGAAAATCACCGAACACCTCTATCTGCGCTTTACTAAAGGCTTTAAAATCGTGGATGATCTTTGGCAAGTCAGGTTTGCAGGCGCCTTGTATCCAAATGTGGAAAGTGGTGCCGGCCAATGTATAGCTCGAATGTTGCAACGAGTTGCTGGCTATAAACGGGCTGTCTACCAGTTCATCGTAGTTTGCAGCGCTTAAGGTATGTTTTCTGATCTCAGGTAATCCGCAGGCGATTTGCCAGTTTTCAGGTATGGCTATACTTACTTCACAGGGTTCATGCTCACGTCCTTCTACAGCCATCAGGCAGTTTATCGGGTTCAGGTATAGCATCTGCTCATCCAGCCACGACCCGCCTGCATCCATCTGCCGGGCATAAAAGCTATAGTTTATAGTGATAGTGTCTGCTCCATCAGCCTGCACCACCCAGCGGTCTTTGGTTGCTTTCTGTATGCTTATATTTGCTCCATGTGCTGTGGCAGTAACCTGGCGTAGTTTTTGGGCAAACTGCTGCAACTCATAACGACCCGGGCGCCAGGCAGGCAACTGTAAGTATAACTCCTGCTGCGTGTTACCGGTTATAGTTATGCTGATATCCAGAAAGTGCGAAAGTGCTGAAGTATAACTCAGGTGGTACGAGATCATAGTTTGATTGCTGGTTGTTAAATGGCTGTATTGTTAAATTGTTGAAAGGTTTTACCCCAATAGCGGGTATTCTGTTTGCGAATGCTGCAGCAAAGTATATGTTATAGTTATAGTTCTAAAAAATAAATATCAAAGCAATCAGCAATCAAACAGTTTTTAGTAAAAATTTAGGGTTGGGGTTTGATAATTACAAAAGGTTCTCTAATTTTGCAGGCCATAATAAAACCATTGGCATACGATGAAAAGAACATTCCAGCCTTCTCAGAGAAAAAGAAGAAATAAGCACGGCTTCAGATCTAGAATGGAGACCGCTAACGGTAGAAGAGTTTTGGCTAGCAGAAGAGCCAAAGGCAGAAAGAGGCTAACTGTTTCTGACGAGAAAAGACACAAGGCAGCTTAATTCCTGAAAAGGAAGCAGCTTTTGCTATTGCGTAGCCGCTAATGACTATAGAAGCAGCTAACGATCAGCAAGCGAGCCAGCCAACTACTTATACATTTTCGAAAGAAGAACGCTTGTGCAGTAAGCGCTTAATCACGCTACTGTTCTCCAAGGGTTCTTCTTTTAATTTGTATCCGCTTCGCTTTGTTTATTATACCGAGCCTGGCGCAGCGCCTGCATCCACACAGGTGGTAATTTCAGTATCTAAGCGCCATTTCAAACGCGCCGTAGACCGCAACCGCCTTAAACGGCAAATACGTGAGGCTTACCGCCTTAACAAACATCTCCTGCTTGCCGATCCGGCTAAAGCACCTGCTTTACTAGGTATACTTTATATCGGTAAAGAAAAAAAAACCTTTCAATCTATTCAGAAAAAACTAATTTCCGGTTTAGAACGTTGTCTCAGTACGTAGGCTTTTCTTGTTCTCTAACCCGAAAATTATGTATAAAAAATATATCGCCGGCATTGTAGTAGCTGGTTTAGGTTTAGGCCTGGTATCTTTTAAATCTGACTCCGATCGCTATTTCGAGATTGCCAAAAATCTTGATGTATTCGCCACCCTTTTTAAAGAAGTAAATACCTATTACGTGGATGATGTGCCGCCTGCACAAATGATGCGCACGGGTATTGATGCCATGCTTAAATCGCTGGATCCTTACACCAACTATATTCCGGAAGACGATATCGAAGATTTCCGCACCATGACTACCGGCCAGTACGGCGGAATTGGGGCAGGTATCGGCGTGCACGATGGTAAAGTAGTTATCCAGATGCCTTACGAGGGTTCGCCTGCACAGAAAGCCGGCCTGACTATAGGTGACCAGATCCTGAAAATTGATGGTGTAAATGTAACTGGTAAGCCATCTGCTGAGGTAAGCAAACTGCTGAAAGGCCAGGCCAATACTCCTATAAAACTGGAGATCAAAAGCTACGGACAAACCAAATCACGCACGGTAGAGCTTCTGCGCGCTAATATAACAGTGGAGAATGTGCCATATATTGGTATGCTTGATAACGAGATCGGCTACTTCCAGCTTTCCGGTTTCACTATGGATGCCTCCAGAGAAGTAAAACAGGCAGTTCAGAAGCTGAAAGAGATGGGTGCCAAGAAGATCATTTTCGATTTGCGCGATAACCCGGGCGGTTTGCTGCACGAAGCAGTAAACATCTCTAATGTGTTTGTGGATAAAGGCAAAGACATTGTTAGCACTAAGGGTAAAGTAAAAGAGTGGAACAAGACCTACAAAGCCTTAGACGAACCGCTAGATAAAACAGTGCCATTGGTTGTGCTTACCAGTTCGCGCAGCGCATCTGCCGCCGAAATTGTAGCCGGTGTAATGCAGGATTATGACAGAGCGGTACTGGTAGGTGAGCGTACTTTTGGTAAAGGTCTGGTACAGGCAACACGTCCGCTTTCTTACAACTCGCAGCTAAAAGTTACTACAGCTAAATATTATACCCCAAGTGGCCGTTGCATTCAGGCTATCGATTATTCGCACCGCAATGAGGATGGTAGCGTGGCTTCTATTCCGGATTCGCTTCGTGTAGCATATAAAACAGCAGGAGGCCGTGTGGTATACGATGGTGGTGGTATTAGCCCTGATGTGGAAGTGCCGCCGACTGATTATTCTGAGATTGCCCGCACTATAGCTAACAAAGGTTACCTATTTGAGTTTGCCAACAAGTATAAAGCGGAGCATCCAAGTATAGCATCAGCCAAAGACTTTAAATTATCCGATGCCGATTACCAGAAGTTTGTAGCTTTCCTGGCAAACAAGGATGTGTCATATACTACAACTGTAGAACAGGAGCTGGTGGAACTTACTGATAAATCAAAAGAAGGCAAACATTACGAAGATATAAAAGCTGAACTGGACGCTATCCGTAAAAAGGTATCACATAATAAAGCCAACGACCTGCAGCGCTTCCGCCCTGAAATCCAGGAGATGCTGGAAGCAGAAATTGCCTCACGTTATTACTTACAGAAAGGCTACATCGAATCTACATTTGATGATGACCCGGATATCCTGATGGCGAAGAATGTGTTGAATGATCCGCAGAAATATGCTTCTTACCTGAAAGTTAAAACGAAGTAGAAGTATAAGCTAAGTATAAACAAAGGAGATGCTGCAAAGTATCTCCTTTGTGCTTTTACAAAGTATAGCTTTATAGTATAAACTGGATAGCGTACTTTTGCATCACACAAGTATAAAACCAATGCCTTTATTACTTTCCATTGAGACTTCCTCAACCGTATGTTCTGTTGCCCTGCACCGCGACGAGCAACTGCTGGGAGCATCAGAACTTCAGATCGAGAAATCGCATTCGTCGCATATAACTGTAATGATAAACCAACTGGTGGAAAATTGCGGAGCCACCCTCGAACAAATTGATGCGATAGCAGTTTCAGGAGGGCCGGGTTCTTATACAGGCTTGCGCATTGGCAGTGCAACAGCCAAAGGAATTTGTTATGCCTTAGATAAGCCGCTTATTTCAGTGTCAACGTTACATAGTCTGGCATTACAGGTAATTAACAGTACACCTAATGCGGTGCAGTATCTGTTTTGCCCGATGCTGGATGCCCGACGAATGGAAGTTTATACTTGCCTGCTCGATTATCAACTAAATGAAGTGTTGCCAATTGAGCCTATAGTATTAGATGCAGATACTTTTGCAGCAGAGCTTCAGAACAAGCCGATCATATTTCTCGGTAGTGGCGCTGGTAAGTTAAAGCAGTTTCATGCGGATAACCCGAAGGCTTTGTTTATAGATAATATTGTTCCATCAGCAAAACCTATAGGTGAGCTGGCGTTGCAAAAGTATAAAGAACAGGTTTTCGAAGATGTGGCCTACTATGAACCCTTCTATCTGAAAGATGTTTATATAACAAGTAGTAAACCTAAGGCATAAACAAGTATAAATATGTCAGAGATAATAAATAAGGTAGCCCAAAGTGCACTCGTAACTATAAACCTGGAAGAATTGCTTCATCCGGGCGAGCGCGTGGTGTATGATATAAAAGATAATCTTTTCCACGGACTGATCCTGAGAGAGAAAGACTTCAGGACTTTTATTAAAGAGCATGACTGGTCGGTTTATGACGGAAAGAACGTAGCCATTATATGTTCAGCAGATGCAATAGTTCCGACCTGGGCATATATGCTACTAGCAACAAAGCTGCAGAACCACGCTAACTATTATGTGTTCGGAGATTTAGAAGCTCTAGAACAAGCTCTACTTCAGGAGGCCATTGCTAAAATAGATCCGGAAGAATATCGTGACGGTAAAGTGGTAATTAAAGGATGCGGAAGTATACCTGTACCTACTTATGCTTATGTAGAGATTATGCGAAAACTGTTACCAGTAGTTAGTAGCCTGATGTATGGCGAACCATGCAGTACAGTTCCTTTATATAAGAAGCCGAAAGTATAAAGATATAGTTCAGCTATACTTAAACACTAAAGCTTTAAAGCGCCACTTGTAATAAGTGGTGCTTTTTGTTTATAGATATAGTAATCTATAGGAACTAAGAGCCAAAGTATAGCTGTTTCCCTCCCGCGGCAGGCAGAAAAGGAAGTAGAAGTAAGACAGTTGAAAAAACTTTTCATTTCATAGGAACTTTGGCCCCACCTAATTCTGTTATCTCTAAGCGCTGGGGACAACAGGTCACTGGAAAAGCAGCCATACTGCTAAAGGAGCAGAACCTGTAGGAAAGCCTGAAAAGGATTTTAAATTTTTCCACCACAGTGTCAGCGACTTAAGCAGCTTGAATAAAAAACTTTGCGGGCAGGTGTTGCAAAGAGCAAAGAAACAGCTACTTTTGCAACCCGTTCAGCAGGAAGGGTAGGAAAGAAAGGGTAGGAAAACAAGAAAGCTGTTAGCGGGGAATCCCTTCTATGTTCTTTCAGGCGGTCTTTAGGGCAGCCGGCCGCTGAAAAAAAACTTTCGAAAAACTTGCTCCGAGTACTTGCAAACATCACCTGAACGGTGTTACCTTTGCAACCCGGTTCTGACAGAGAGCCGCCGCCGCTGACAGCGGGAAAGCTTCTAGCACGCCATGAGTTTGCAAGAGTTGCAGGGGCTGAAAAAAAGAAAAAAAATTACGGGCAGGGTATTGCAGATTGTAAAAAGCTTCTTACCTTTGCACTCCCAATCGGACGGA